>CALQSQ010000006.1 GCA_943333275.1 Akkermansia muciniphila | reverse complement strand
GCGGACATTCGTGACTGTGGCTGTTGTGTGAGAACTCAATCATAGACCACGAATTTGAGGCATGGGGCGCATTTTGCGTCTTCATGCCTCATTTATTTCCACGCGGAAGCCCAGCTACAACGGCCTTCCAATGCCATTGGGACAGGCTCTATCTGAAGGGTTTGGTGGAGATGATTTCAAGCTCTGCGCAACACGTCTGTCATGGATCATTTTCGTCCAAATCAGGTGACGATGTCTCTCGTGACAGTATTTACTTCAATCGCGGCCCAGCAGTGTGTGAAATGATTTCCAGTCCCAGGTAGGCCGGGCACTGGAAAATTGTTCATCAAAAGAAAAAACCCGCCCGGCACCACAGCCGGACGGGTTTCTCTTAACCTAACAAATGGGATCTTAGAACTTCACGTCCAGGGCAATGCCGCCGACGAGGAGGTCGTCTTCGGCAAAGTAGCCTTCGGTGGCGTCCAGAGCGAAGTTACCAGCGATGTAGGGGGTCAGGGTGGCGTTCTTGGTGAGCGCGATCGGCAGACCGACGCGGACACCGACGTGGTTCCAACCGTCTTCGTTGGTGTTGTATCCCAGGTTGTAGCCGACGTTGGCGGAAGCCACGAGGCTGACTTTGTCATTGAGCTTGAGGGTCTTGGAGACGCCGGCTTCGAGGTAGGTGCCGTCGACTTCAAAATCGTAGAAGTAGGTGACGTAGAGGTCCACGGGCAGATTGTTCGTGGAGATGCTCAGGAAGGGCTCATACTGGTTGTCGAGGGAGGATCCTTCGAAGTAGTGGTACCAAGTGAAGCCTGCGGTCACATTGACGGGACCGGCGTTGTAACGGACACCGCCGTAGATGTCGAGTTCGTTGTACTCGTAGTCGAAGAGGTGGCCGTACCACTCACCGATGTTCACGGAGAGCTTGTCGTTGATCTGCTTGGAGAATTCCAGCTTCTGCCAGATCAGGTTGTCACCCACGTCGGTGCCGTGGAAGAGGTAGGCGGAGTCATATCCGGTGCTGAGGGTGAAGCCGAGGAGCTCGTCAGCGGTGGGCATCGGAGGGCAGCAGGCGGCTTTGCCGGCGCCAGCTGTCGAAGTTCCAGCCAGGGCAGAACCAGCCAGGGCGAAGGTAGCGAGGAATGCAGTTAATTTCATGGGTAATGAGTAGTAGTTAGTTTAGTGGTTTAGGTTGCTGTAGTGGGAGATTTGCCTTTCAGAGAGGATGGGGTCCAAGTGAAATGAAAATTTCTCATGGCTCCAATGAGCAATCGGCATGCAAACCTGCAAGCCAATTTCGCTCATAATTCAATTATTGCAAATATTCTTTTTAGCACCTTAAGGAGTCAGGATGACTTTTATCAAGTCCTCCTTACCACCGTGGAGTCGGTGGAACCAGTCTGAGCCCTCCGCCAGCGGTGCGACGGCGCTGGTCAGGGGCTTCACCTTGATGCGACCGGCGGCTATTTCCTCGAGAGCCTGGGGGTATTCCCCGGCGGAGGAACAACTTCCGAAAAGGGAAAGTTCGCGCGTGACGACGGCCTGGAGGGGAAATTCACAACGCGGAGCCAGGTTGCCAATCAACCCGACGCGTCCGCCCTTGCGCACCGACGTGATCACCAAATCCACGACCGGGCCGATCCCTACGCAGTCGATCGCCACGTCCACACCTTCTCCGCCGGTTCGTTCCAGCATTGCTTCACGGACGCCGCCGTCCTTCACGGAAAAAGTTTCATCCGCGCCGAGTTCCCGGGCCAGTTCGAGGCGTTTGGGATTGATGTCTGCGGCGTAAACTTTCGAGCACCCGGCGGCTTTGAGCGCCTGGATCGTCAGCAGTCCAATGATGCCTGTGCCAACAACCAGCGCCACATCCCCCGGCACCACCTGCGCCCGCCGCACTCCATGCAGGGCGACGGCGGTGGGCTCCACGAAGACCGCCTCCTCAAAGCTGACCTTGTCGGGAACGGCCACGATCGACCGCTCGGGCACAAGCACCAACTCCGCGAAGGCCCCATTTTGCCGATACTCCTGGCAACTCACCCCCAGGATCCGGCGGTCCTGGCAAAGATTCACCAGCCCCTCCGCACAATAGCGGCATTTCCCACAAAAGAGCGTGGAATCGAAGGTCACGCGCTGCCCCACCGTCCATTTTCCTTGAACGGATGCGCCGATTTCCCGCACCACACCCGCAGCTTCATGCCCCATGATCACCGGGGGAATCCGGCGCCCGGTGCTGCCGTCCATGCCATGCACATCGCTGCCGCAGATTCCGCAAGCTTTGACTTCGATCAGCAGATCCTCCGGGCCGGGCCGGGGATTGGAAACATCACCGAAGGAAAATTCATTATACGCGGTCAGGGTCAGGGCTTTCATATCCAGCAGTTCTGCCGCATCTCCCGGCGCTGCCAAGTGAAAAGGCGCGGGAAATTACCAGGGCTGATGCCGCGGCGGCAAAAAGCCGGATGCCCCGAACTTGCACGTTTTTACGGCAAACTTTTCCAGCCACGCCTTGCATCCTGCCCGGGGGGACCCGGCGTTCACACATCGCCGCGTGTTCAGTAACATGCCGGCAAACAACCCCAAACAAAAACAACAACTCCCTATGAAACTCCTGACCTCCCTCCTGGTGGCCGCCGCCACCCTCACCTCCTCCGTCACCTCCCTCCGCGCCGAGGACTCCAAGACCATCGTGGAAGTGGCCGCGGGTAATCCCGACTTCTCCACGCTCGTCGCAGCCGTCAAGGCTGCCGGACTTGTGGACACGCTCACCGGTGCCGGTCCGTTCACCGTCTTCGCCCCCACCAATGCGGCATTTGCCAAATTGCCCAAGGGAACGGTGGAAGACCTGCTGAAGCCTGAGAACAAGGCGAAGCTCGTCAGCATCCTCACCTATCATGTCGTCGGTGCCAAGGTCATGGCCAAAGATGTCAAAGCCGGTGCCGTCAAAATGGTCAGCGGCAATGACGCCAAAGTCACCGTGGACGGCAAGACCGTCAAAATCGATGCCGCGACCGTGACTGCGACCGACATCGCTTGCAAAAACGGCGTCATCCACGTCATCGATTCCGTAATCCTCCCTCCCGCCAAATAATTGTTACCCCCCCGGATCCATGCGATCCCCATGGCACGCCTGTTCTCCGTCCCCACGGAGAGCAGGCGTTGTCATTTTCAGACCCCATCGGGCACCCACCGCCCCGTCGCCCAATCGTAAATCTCCAACCCGGCGAATTTTTTCTTATAGTCGTAGTGGCTGGGCTCGCGCGTGGCGTAGCCGGAATATAAATAATCCAGTCCATGCCGGATCCCGTAGTCGATTTCCATGAGCATCGTGAAAATGCCCAGACTGCGGCTGCTCTGCGCCGGATCAAAAAGCCCGTAAACGCTGGAGACCGCCGTCTTCGAGCTTTCCATAAAACTCGCCGCCACCAATTCCTCAGCCTGCCAGACCTGGCATTCCCAACACGGAATCAGCTGCCCGGGGCGATCCCCCAGAAAATCCCGCAGATGGTCCGGCACGTTGAACGTGAACCGCTGCTTGTGCTGCTGAAACATTTCACAGACCCGCGGATGCAGGCTCGCCGGCACGAAGCGAACCTCCAGATCGGCATTCCTTCGCAACACCCGCCGCTGGCTTTTGCTGGCCACAAACCGGCTGAGGTCAATGCGCAGGGGTTGAATCGTCTGCTGCCCGTGCTCGTTGAAGGACAAACTGTAACGAAAAAACTCCGTCCCAAAGTGCCGCCAGCCCACCGACCAGAATCGGTCCATCATTTCAGGACTGGCGCGCTCCAGCGAACATTCTTCAAAGATAGGTGGAGGGTGGGGTTGCATCCTGAGTGGGTTTCACAAGAAATGGACCCGGACGACCTCATTTGCAAGGTGCACTCAGCAAATGGACCGGACGGGGCATCTCCCACCAAGCCTTGCCCCCGCAAATCCCCAATCCCCTCTCTGCCCCGGCCGGAGAACTGCTCGTTTCTCATTTCTGCTACACTTTATACATTTATATTTAAACTGTATTAATGATTATTATCGTTGACCGTGAACGAGTTACTGGGATTTTAATCGCAATTCTAGCAATTGCTTGCTATCGAAAGAATTCACCGCTACAACTAATCTTTTACCCGCATATCCTCAGTAGGCATGGCATCTCGATTCGCTCCTGGTCAACGTTGGCTTAGTCAGACAGAACCTGAACTTGGTCTTGGTTTAGTCATTAAATCTGAACCCGACAAAGTGACGATTGTGTTTCCGTCCAGCGAGACCACCCGAGTCTACACCATCGAGGCACCGCCACTCACCCGCGTGCGTTTTTCCGTGGGCGACATTTTGAAGACCCAGGAGGGGAAATCCTTCATCGTTGAGGATTTGACGGAGAAGGATGGAATCGTTATCTACCTCAGCAAGGGCAAGAAGATCGATGAAAGCAGACTCTCGGACTCCCTGACGTTCAGCAAACCCATCGACCGCCTGCTCAATGCGCAGGTCGACGACAAGGGTCTCTACAATTTGCGCCACCGTGCGCTTTACCGTCGTTTCAAAACGTTCCGCGCTCCGCTGCGGGGGGTGCTTGGGGGGCGATTCCATCCCACCGCCCATCAACTCTACGTGGCGATCCAGGCCACCCGGACAGCCTTCCCGCGCGTGCTCCTGGCCGACGAGCCCGGACTGGGCAGGAGGATCGAGGCCGGACTTATTTTACAACGCGTGCATCTTGCCGGCAATGCCAGCAGGGTGCTGCTGCTCGCGCCGGAAGAGCAACTGGGGTGGATGGAACTGGAACTCCAACGCCGGTTCGGATTCGAATTTACCCGCCTGACCGCCGAGGACCTCATTCCTCCGGCCAAGCCTGCGGCCAAGAAAGCTCCCAAGAAAAGCGCGTCGGAGGAACCACCCCCTCCTCCCTTCAATCCTTTTGTCTCGGAAGAAACGCCCTGGTTCTCATGCCCCCTCGAGGCCTTTAAGAGCAAGCCAGCCCATTTCGCGGCTGCGGCCAAGCTGAACATGATCATCGTCGACGGCGCTGAGACCATTTCCTACGACGAAGCCACCCCCGGACCGCTTTACAATGCCCTCGAGGAAGCCCTCGCCGCCATTCCCAGTGCCCTCATTCTCAGCGCCGCCGGACCCGAACAGGACCCCGACGGTCACTTCGGACGCCTGCGCCTCCTGGACGCGGAGGAATTCGCCACCCACCGCAAATACAACAAGCACCGCAAGGAAAACGAAGCCCTCGAACTGGCCATCGTCACCGCCGCCAATGCCGCGGACATCGACCGCGAGACCGAAGCCACGCTCAAGCCGCTCGCCACGGGCGATGCCCGGGTGAAGGAATTGATCAAAGCCTGGAAGGAAGACAAGGAATCCGCCCGGGACCAGTTGATCGAGCACCTGCTCGACAGTCAGGAGTGCGGTCGCAGCGTCTTCCACAACCGGGTGCAGAATCTGCCAAAAATTCCCGCCAAGGAACTGGCCTGGGTGAAACTGGAACCCAAAGCCGAGGTGCGGGACGAATTGCGCGAGGAATTCAAAACGCTGGGCAAATACGACCCCACTTCCGCCAAGACCAAGGCCCTCCCCAGCGCCGCAGATTCCGCCATCGCCATGTGGCTGTATGGCATCATCGCCCCGCCCATTCTCCCTCCAGCCGCCCCGCTGCCCAAGGGCGCGGAAGCTCCCCCACCCCCGCCCCCGTCTCCCAAGGCGCTCGTCGTCTGCGCGAACCGCGGACGGGCCATGGCCGCTGCCAAGGCGCTCACCAAAAAGCTGCCGGAAAAAATCGTTCTCGTCACCAACGAGCCGCACGCTGTCTCCAGTCCCGATTTCTCCGCCATCGTGGTCGGGCTCGAGGACACCTGCGGACGCGGATTCGGCGATGTGGATTTCATCGTCCTCTGGGATTTGCCCCATACCGCCACCGAAGCCCGCCTCGGCAGCGGTCTGCTGGATTTCTCCTCCAACTCCGCCGTGAAAGTCATGCTCCCCTACGTGGAGGACACCCCGCAGGAACTCCTCGCCCGCTGGCTGGAACAGGGCGTGGAAGCCTATTCGGGATATTGCGCCGGACAGGAGGCCGTCGTCGAGGAATTCGGCAAAACTGTCCTCGAACTCGCCAGGCGCATCGGGGTCAGGCACAATCCAAAAATTGAGGAGGAACTCCGAGTCCTCATCAAAAAATCCCACTCCGCCCTCGACGCCTCCCGCAAGCGGGTGGAGAAGCATCGCGATGCCCTGCTGGAGGTGGCAAGTTACCGGCCCACCTACGCCGAACAGGCCTACAACCGCATGCACAGCAGCGATGAGGACCAATCGCTCGATCTTTTCACCAACCGCGTCGTCGATCAGTGCGGCATCACCCTCGAGACCCAGCCATCCCGCACCAGCCTCCTGAAATGGAACCCCGAGGCCATGTATCATCTGGAATGTGTGCCGAAGGAAGGACTCACCCTGACCTACTCCCGCAAGGTTGCCCTGGCTCAGGAACCCATGCTGCACGTCACCTGGGACAGCGACCTCGTCGCCGCCGCCACCTCCCGGATGCTCACCACTGCGGTCGGCAATACCGCCTACGTCGTCTGGGAGGACGAGCGCGCCCAGCTCGTGCTCCTCGAAGCCATTTTCCTGGCCGAGCCCGATGTCTCGGACGCCGCGCTCCAAGTCTGGCGCTTCATGCCCCCCACGCCCGTGCGCGTCGTCATCTCCCACGAACTCGAGGACCTCAGCGGCACCTACACCACGGAATTAGTAAATAAAAATGTCCGCAACGGCCGCAAGGACTGGCTGCGCAACAACGCCCGCCCGCTCCATAATCTGGTTCCCGGCATGCTGCGCAATCTCACCCAGCGCGCCGAGATCAAAGCCCAGGAACTCACCACCAAGGCGTCCCACCAAATGGAACTCATCCTCACCGCGGAAATGGCAAGGCTCGAACGCATGACCCAGACCACGCTGCGCACCAGCGAAATCGAGCGCATCGAAGCCCAGATCGAGTCCGTCAAGGAACTCCTCCTGCGTCCCAAACTCAAGCTCGACAGTCTCCGCCTCATCCGTCGCGGCCCGAGCGGCAAGGGAATTTGATACTTCGTCCCCGGCAATCGTCGGCGAATTTATTCCCCAGTATTCAGAAAATCCGCCACGACCATGCGGTGGTCTGAATTGATGCTTTTGACCGTGCGCGCCCGGATGGCTTTGAGTTGGGAATTGGAGTAGAGATGGTCGATTCTGAGGAGCGGGGAGCTGTTGGGAAAGGTGTCGCCCCAACCGGATCCGACGGCGGAAAAGGCATCCGTCAGGTCAGGTTCGAGTTCGCGATATACGGCATCCCCCGCCGGGGCATTGAAATCTCCGCCGATCACGACCGGGGCGGATTTCCAGACCTGAAGCGCTTCGAGATAATGCCGGACATCCACCATTTCGGCGCGCCGGGAGAGTCGGTTGCGGTAGTGCAGTTCCCAGGTGCTGAGGCGGTGCAGGCTGACGTTGGTCACGGCCCCCTGCAGGTGAACGGAAACGGCGTGGATGGTGCGTCCGTCGAGTTCGATTTTCACCGGGAGAACACTGAGGTTGGGCACGTGCTGCATGGCGGGAGTGGTGATGTAGCCCTGGATCTTGCCACGCGTCAGCACCGCACATTCCCAGCCGCCGGCCACGTGATCTTTCGGCTGGCCGTCGGGATACAATTTCGCCGCCAGTTCCATCAGCGCATGATTGGACGGAGCCTCCTGGAGGAGCACGATGTCCGGTGCCCAGGGCAGCACTTCCTCGGCGGCGATGGGATTCATATGGTGGCAGTTGAGCGTGACCACGCGCAGGAGGCGGTGGCCATTTTCATCCGGTGGCAGGCCGACGAGTGGCTTTTGGACACCAAATCTCAGCAGCGGCCGCGTTTCGTCCGACCCCACAACCATCGTCACGAACCACAGCACCGTCATGCCAAGCGCAAATCGTTTCCGGCCGATGATCCAGGCGATCAGCGACATGCTCAAACCCAGCACGCCCCAGGCCCAGAAGGGAAACACCGTCAGCGCGGCGGCGTGATCCCAGCGCCGGGCGTAAGTTACGACGATGACGAGGTGCAAGCCAAGTGCCGCGAGTGGCAATCCAACGCGCAGGCACCAGCTCACGATTCGCGAGAGAACAAACATGGAGGAAATTTCAGACAGCCCCGGCTCGGGAGCGTTCAGTTTCTGCGGGTGATTTCAGGCTCTAAAATCCCATGCCGGGCGGCAGTCCCATGCCGCCGGTAATCTTGCTCATTTCCTCGGCGGCAAGGGCGCGCCCGGATTCGATGCCCTGCTGCACGGCCGAAAGCACCAGCGATTGCAAAAATTCCACATCGCCCGGATCCACGACGGAAGGATCAATTTTCAGCGACACCACATCGCCTCCGCCAGTGGCAACCACGGTGACCTTGCCGCCGGCAGCGGTGACTTCCACTGTGCGTTTGGCGAGTTCTGCCTGGGCAGCCTGCAGTTTGCCCTGCATTTGCTGCGCTTGTTTCATCATTTTCGCGATATCCATGAGGATGGGTGGAGCAGGTTTGGAAAAAGGAAAGGGAGAGTTTTGAGTGGCGGGAAAATCACATTTTCCGTCCGCGTCTGGGCCGGAGGTGGCTCAGGTAGCGGCCGTGTTCGCAGGTCAATTGCACCTCGGCCCGGAAGAGACGGGAAAGCATCGCGGCATCCAGCACCTCCTCCCTCGGGCCCTGAACCATGACACGTCCTTCCCGCAGGCCCAGCAGATGGGTGAAGGAGGGCATGATTTCCTCGACGTGATGGGTGACGAGAATCAACGATGGACTGGATTTTTTTTGCGCCAGCGCCTCGAGGAAGGCGAGAAACTGCTCGCGGGCGGCGGGATCCAAGCCGGCGCAGGGTTCATCCAGAATGAGAATTTGCGGATCCGCCAGGAGCGCCCGTCCAATCAGCACCCGCTGGCGCTCGCCCTGCGAGAGCACCGCCCACTGCCGGTTGAGCAGCTTTCCACAACCAATTCCCATGGCCATGGATTCAGCCTGGGACAGGGAATCCGCAGTGAGATGACCCCAGTAGTTGACCTGCCCGTGCAAACCGCTTGCCAGCACTTCGACGGCGGTTTCCTCGTCGGAAATCATCTGTCGCAAACTGGAACTCACCAATCCCACCACCCGTTTCAATCCGCTCCAATCGTCCTCGCCATAGACTTGTCCCAGCACGCTCATACTCCCGGCCGTGGGCACCAGAAATCCCGTGAGGGCGCTGAGCAGGGAGGTTTTGCCGGAGCCATTCGCGCCCATGATGACCCAATGCTCACCTTTTCGCACCTGCCAACTCACCTCCTTCAGCACGGTCGTGCCGCCGCGCACAATGCGCAGATCCTCCACCCTGAGCACCTCCATGGAATCAGTAGGAATCCGCATCGGTCTTCAACTCACCCGGTTTGAGATCGCGGAAATGGATATTGCGCACGGCCCCCTTGGTCATGTAGGTGGCAAAACCAAAAGGCGCGCATTCCTCAATCTCACCGGGCCTGAGACCCACGACCTTATCCTTGATCAGAATCTTGAAAATCATCTTATCGTCCACAAAGGCTGCAATCATTTCCGCAGTGACCTGCACACGGAATTTATACCATTGGTCGAGTTTGTAGGGCACCATGGTCGTGGTCGCATTTTCCTGCGCGGACATTCGATCGATGGAGGAAATCCCAGTGACTCCCCCACCCCATCCCCCATTGATCAGGGTCACACAGGTCTTCAGGTCTCGCACAGGAAAGGTCGCCGCCCCAAAGAAATCCACGCCCCGCACCTTCATCGCCTCCCAGGACAACTCGTAATCCACGACGGGAATCGGGCGCTTGCCGGCGTATCTCACCCCGCTGACGCCATCGCCATTGGCCATCTGCAACACGCCATCCACCACCTTGACATCCGCCTGGGAAAAACACGTCAGCGGCTTCCAATCGCCCAGGTCATTTGCCGGAATCCACGGCGGCTCGGCTTCGACAGCAGGCGTTGCCGCCGCCGGCGCTGCGGTGGTTGGGGAGGGCTTGCGCTCACAACTGCCAAGCAGGCAGCTGAACATCAGCATGGAGGAAACGGCCAGATTCAAGGGTCTCATGCCGGAAACTACACGACCCGGTGGAGCGCGCCGCCAAAATTTCACGGTGCGGACAATTTTGCCAGTTTTGCATCATCCGCGACCGCCGGGGCGGGATTTTTCGCTTCACCCTTTGCCTTTTTCCCCATGACCAACAGGTAAAAGACGGGCGTGAAGAACAGCCCCAGGGCCGTGACGCCGATCATGCCGCTGAACACGGCCACACCCATGGAATGCCGCATTTCGGCACCGGCTCCCTTGCTGGCGACCAGCGGCCAGACCCCGGCGATGAAGGCGATGGAGGTCATCAAGATGGGCCGCAGGCGCAGGCGGCAGGCTACCAGAGCCGCCTGGAAGGGGGTCATGCCCTCCTCATCGTATTTGTGTTTGGCAAATTCCACAATCAGGATGGCATTCTTGCAGGCCAGTCCGATGAGCACGATCAGCCCGATCTGGGTGAAAACATTATTCTCACCACGGTCAATATTCACGCCGAGCAGCGCAAACAACACGCACAACGGAACGATGAGAATGATGGCCAGCGGCAGGCGCAGGCTTTCGTACTGGGCCGCCAGCACCAGGAAGACCAGGAAAATGCAGAGGGGGAAAACATACACTGCGGTGTTGCCGGCCAGCATTTTTTGGAAGGTGAGCTCCGTCCACTCATAGGCCATGCCCTTGGGCAGCGTGCGTTTGGCAATCCCTTCCATCAGAGCTTCCGCCTGATCGTTCGTCGTGCCTTTGGCGGGGGCACAGTTGATATCCGCCGAAAGGTAACCGTTGAAATGCGTGGCCCGGTCGGGACCGCCCACTTCCTTCATTTTCAGAACGGATCCTATCGAAACCATCTGCCCGGAGCGGTTCCGCACCTTCAGGCGCAGGATATCCTCCGGATGCGTCCGAAACTGCGCATCCGCCTGGGCCACCACCTGAAAGGTGCGCCCGAACCGGTTGAAATCATTGATGTAGAGCGATCCCAGATAAACCTGCATCGCCTGTGAGACGTCCTGCTTGCTCAGGCCAAGGCTGGCGCATTTTTCCACATCGATATCTGTTTCAATCTGCGGCACATTCACATTGAACGTGCTGAAGGTGCTGTAGGGATCAATGCCGGGCGTCATGCGCGCCTGGTTGATCATTTCCTGCGTCGCTTCGTATAATGCGTTGTAACCCAAATTTCCACGGTCCTCGATCTGCATTTTGAATCCGCCAATCGTTCCCAGTCCATTCACCGGCGGTGGCTGAAATACCGCAATCCGCGCCTCTTGAATCTGGGAAAATTGCTGGTTTAGCGAGGCGGCAATCGCGGGGCCGGTGAGTTCGGGCGTGGTGCGTTCCTCGAAAGATTTCAGACAGGCGAACACGATGCCCTCGTTGGGATTGTTGCTGAAGCCGGCGATCGAGAGACCCGGAAACTGCACCGCATTTTCAACGCCGGGATTCGCCATCATGATGTCGCCCATGCGTTTCATGACCGCATCGGTCTTGTCGATGGAGGAGGCATCGGGCAGAGCGGCGAAACCCACGAGGTATTGTTTGTCCTGTGAGGGCACAAAGCCTGTCGGAGTCTTCTCAAAGACCCGGTAGGTCCAGAAAACCAGTCCCAAATAAACCGCCAGGGCAATCACGGCCCGCCGCAGCACCATGGCGACGCTTTTGGAATAGGTGCTGGAAAGGATCTCGAAGAACCTGTTGAAGGGTCGGAAAAACCAACCCAGGGCACGATCAATGAATTTGGAGAGGATGTCCTTCTTTGCACCATGATCCCGCAGCAGCAGGGCGGACAAGGCGGGACTTAGCGTGAGGGAATTGAACGCGCTGATGACCGTGGAAATGGCAATGGTGAGCGCAAATTGCTTGTAAAACTGACCGGTCAAACCACTGATGAAAGCAGTGGGAATGAACACCGCGCAAAGCACCAGTGCCGTCGCGATGATCGGTCCGGTGACTTCCTTCATCGCCTGCTTTGTGGCATCATAGGGGTTTAATCCGCTGGCAATATTCCGCTCCACATTTTCCACGACCACGATGGCATCGTCCACCACAATGCCAATCGCGAGGACGAGTCCGAAGAGGGAAAGCGCATTGATGGAAAAGCCGAGGGCGTGCATGACAGCAAACGTGCCGATGAGTGAGATCGGCACCGCCGCGAGCGGGATGATGGACGCACGCCAAGTCTGGAGGAAGACAATCACCACGATGACGACGAGCAAAACGGCCTCCAGGAGGGTGTGGATCACGGCCTCGATGGATTTGTCCACAAAGACTGTGGGATCGTACACCACCTGGTAATCCAGCCCGGTGGGAAACTGCTTTTTGATCTCCTCCATTTTGGCCCGCACATCCCTGGAGAGTTGCAGGGCATTGGATCCCGGTTGCTGGAAGACCGGAATCGCCACCGCTGATTTGTTATTAAGCTGGCTGCGCAGAGAATAGGTGGACGCGGCCAGTTCCACGCGGGCAATGTCCTTCAGCAGGATATTTTCGCCAAAGCTGCCCGTCTTCACGACGATATTTTCAAATTCCGCTTCGTTCACCAGCCGCCCGTTCGCACTGATCGAGTATTCATACGTCCCCGGTCCGGCCAACGGTTGTTGTCCCACCGCCCCGGCGGCGACCTGCGCATTCTGCTGACCAACCGCCGTGATCACATCAATCGGGGCCAGTCCGCGCGCCGCCATTTTCTCGGGATCCAACCACAAACGCATCGAATAATCTCCGGAGCCAAAAACCGTCACTTGCCCGACGCCGGGTATCCGCGCCAGCAAGTCCTTCACCTGCAGCGTCGCATAGTTGCGCACATACACATCATCGTAGCGGCCATCGGTCGAGATCAGGTGAACCACCATGGTCAGGTCTGGCGAGGACTTCAGCGTGGTGACGCCAATGCGCCGAGCTTCCTCGGGCAGCTTGGGCAGGGCCTGGCTGACGCGATTTTGCACGGCCACCTGGGCCTTGTCCAAATCCGTGCCGAGTTTGAAGGTCACCGTGAGCGACATGACGCCATCCGATGTGGCCTGGGAGGACATGTAGAGACTATTGGGCACGCCGTTGATCGCCTGCTCCAGCGGACTGGAGACAGTTTCGGCAATCGTCTTCGGATTGGCACCGGGGTAGATGGCATGCACCACAATCGTCGGCGGCACCACTTCCGGATATTCGCTCACCGGCAGCGTCCGCAGCGAGAGCCCGCCCACGATCAGAATAAGCACCGAAAGCACCCCGGCGAATATCGGGCGCTTGATGAAGAAGAAACTGAAATTCATGGGGCGGGCGCCGTGGCTGGAACAATGGTTACAGGCATGGTCGGAATGACTTTCTTGGCCCCATTCACGATCACCCGATCCTCGGCAGCGACTCCTTTGCGCACGATGCGCTGCCCATGATGACGGGCACCCAGTTCGACTGGTCGGATCTGGGCCGTATTTTTTTCATCCACGACATAGACAAATTTCAGACTCTGGTTTGTTTGAATGGCGTCCTCCGCAATGGAGAATGCGGAGTATTTTCCGCTGCCTGGAAGCCGCAGCCGCGCATAGAGCCCGGGGGTGAGACGCTTGTCTTGATTCGGGAAAACGGCCCGCAGGGTGATACTGCCAGTGCTTGCGGTGATACGGTTGTCGAGTGATTCGATATAGCCTTTGCGGGGATAATCGGTTTCATCCATGAGCTGCATTTCAATCAGAGTGCGGCCCTGATCATCGACCGGTAGTTTCTTCTCCGTCAAGAGTTTGCTGTAACGCAGGAAGGCGGCCTCATCCAAATCGGCATAGGCATAAATGGGGTCGGCACTCACGACCGTCGTCAACAGGGTGGTGAAACCCGCCACACCACTTACATAATTTCCAGCGGTCACCATTTCGCGGCTGGTCACACCATCGATGGGTGTAACCACCTCGGTGAATTCATATTCCAAGGCTGCGGATTCCTTCGCAGCCACCGCCGCCCGGAAGGCGGCGGCGCCCTCCGTGGACTTGCTACGGCGCGTCTCTGCCTCCTCACTGGAAATGGCCTTGGAGGCCAGCAATTCCTCCGCGCGTTTCGCCTCCCGCGCTGCATTCGCCGCCGCCGCTTCGGCACGCTCGGCCTGGGCCGTCGCTGCGTCCAGAAGCGCCTTGGCCGGTCGCCGATCAATCACAAACAGCACGTCCCCTTTTTTCACCATTTGGCCGGGGCGGAATTTGATTTCAGCAATGTGACCGGAGACCCGTGGACGAATTTCCACACTTTGCACCGCATCCAACCGACCGGTAACCTCCTCCCAATCAAACAAATCCTCAGCCACTGGTTTCGCCACCGTCACCCCGGTTGGAGGAGGTGGCACGGGAGGTGCCTCCGCAGATCCTCGATTGCAGGAATGGAGAAAGGGGAGGGAACAAAGCAGCAGCAAACAACGCAGGGGGAAACGCATGGCCGACGATCAGAGCGGAGGGGGGTTTGTAAAGTGAAAGCGGTTGATGAGGATTCCCCTTCCTCAACTTTTCCGATACCTCAGCAGCCCATTGCCAATGCTGATCGCCAGAGCCTCGCGGTATTTGGGATCCAGGCAGCGCTTGAGGTCCTCTTTTGTGGAAATGAAACCGCCCTCAACCAGGACGGCGGGACGGGTGCAGGTTCGGAGGATTTTGTAGCGGGCGAACTTCACGCCCCGGTTTGCGGTGCGCAGCGAACTCACGATTTCCTCCTGCACAAAGGTGGCCAGGTTCCGGCCCTCCTCGTTGTAAAACCATGCCTCCACGCCTTTCGGCCCCGCATAATTCACCATGTTGAAATGAATGCTCACGAGAATGCTGTCGCGTGTCTGGTTGGCCAGTTCAGAGCGTTCCTCCAGCGGAATGAAGACATCCGTGGTCCGCGTCATCACCGTCCGGATGCCCTGGGCGTTGAGGTAACGCTCCAGTCGCCGCGCCACATCCAGCGCCAGATGCTTTTCGTAAATGTAGCCAATGCGGGCACCATTGTCCTGCGCTCCATGGCCCGAATCAATCACAACACGGCTGAACTTCGCCGCCTGGAGCTCGGCGGCGGAAAGAACCGAAAATACAAAAATGCAAAGACGCAGCAATCGTCGAATGGCCATTACGAAAGGAGGATGGGGATGGCTCCACCCACGGCAGACTGGCGGAAACCTGCCCCACCATGCACTCAATCCTGATTCCCGCCAGCCGGAAATTTTTCTGATTGCTCATCGACCGCTCCCCGGGACGCTGCACCCTCCATGATCTGGCAACTTCGGCACCGCACCCTCGACCTCACCACCCAAGGTGCCATCATGGGCATTCTTAATGTCACGCCCGATTCCTTTTCCGATGGAGGGAGGTTTCACCAGACGGAGCACGCGGTCCAACGGGGATTGGAAATGGCTGCAGACGGGGCCGCCGTCATCGACATCGGTGGCGAATCCACCCGGCCCGGGGCCACCCCCGTGGATGAAGCAACCGAGCTCTCCAGGGTGGTTCCCGTCATCCGCGCCCTCCGGCCCCTGACTGATGCCTTCATCTCCATCGACACGATGAAACCCGGTGTCGCCGCCGCCTCCCTCGAAGCCGGGGCCGACATCATCAACGACGTCACTGGTTTCCGTTCAACCGAAATGCGCCACCTCGCTGCGACCTCCGGGGCCGGTTGTGTGGTCATGCACATGCAGGGTGAACCGCGCACCATGCAACACCAACCGCATTACCGGGACGTGGTCCGTGAAGTACAATCTTTTTTCACGCATTCCTTCGCCTCCATGCAGCAGGAGGGGATTGCACCCGGCCAAATCGTCCTCGACCCCGGCATTGGGTTTGGAAAAAACCTCGCCCATCATCAGTCCCTGCTGCGTGCCCTGCCCACCCTCGGCATCGGAGACCGTCCCCTGCTTCTCGGCGTTTCCTTCAAATCTTTTCTCTCCACCCTCACGGGCGACCCCGCACTCGCCAGCCGCGCCTGGCCCACCATCGCGCTGACAAGCTACGCGCGGGAGCAGGGTGTGCGCATCCTGAGGGTCCACCAGGTAAAACCCAACCTCCAGGCCCTGCGCATGACGGAAGCCATTCTTGCAAATTCGGAAAATTCACTGGCACCCACCGATCACCTGACTTAAACAAGCCCCATTCCCTCCAGCAACGCCGGCGTGGCGAAATCGGTAGACGCAACGGACTTAAAATCCGTCACTCGCAAGAGAGTGTGGGTTCGAGTCCCACCGCCGGCACTCTTTCAGGGCTTGGGTTCGGCCGGGGGAGCCGGAGCTTCCTTGGAGGCCTTTTCCAACTTGGACGTAAGGTCTCTGACTTCGCCGGCAGCCTTGGCAGCGTCGTTGACGGCGGTGGCCTTGTCTGCCTCGAGCTTGGCCAGGGCGCTTTGCATGTCTACTTCCCTTTGGGCGGTGGCCTGTTTGAAATTGGAAAATTCCGCGCGCAGGGCGGTGAGCGATTGTGTGGATTCGGCGGCCATTTCGGCAGCTTGTTTTTTCAACGATGCCACTTCGGCGCTGGCCTCTGCCAATTCCCCAATCTTGAATTGGAGAGTGCCTTCGGTGGCCTTGCGCACTTGGTCGGAGGATTTGATCGCCTGCATGGCGAGATCCCGCTCACTGGTGAGGTTCCGTATTTTTGCCTCCAGATCGGCAAGGCTGGCTGTGCGGTCTTGGAGGGATTTTGTCGTCGTGGCGGCTTGTTCTGTGAGACGCTGGTTGGCTTCTTCGAGACGCTGCACACTTCCGGCACTCTGGTGATGATCAAACAACCAGACCCCAGCGATCACCGGCACGGCCACCATGGCGGCACGACCGGCCCAGCTCACCTTCGCGGCGGGAACCGTGGCAACCGGCTGCGGGGCGGCGGGTTTGGGTTGTGGTTCCGGTTCCGGGCGGGGAAGCGCGCGGGTCCAGACGGTAAATTGCCTGCCCAACAACTGATAGCGGGCTGGTTCGGGGATGGGAAGTCCACGCACCTTGCGGGTCCAAATGGTAAATGGCTGGCCGGGAGGGTGGTAGAGTGGGGAGGGGGGCTGCATGGGGGTGATTTGTAAATGAGCGAGCCAAATCCTTAATGGGCGGCTGCGGAGACGGACGGTGAGCAGGCGGGACAAATACCGAAAAATTCCAACTCATGGTAGATGTGGCGGAATCCGGAGGATTTTTCCAACTTTGCCTCCAGCGCATGCACGGGACAGGCCATGTCGATTTCCTCCATTTTCCCGCAGGCCGTGCAGACGAGGTAATCGTGATGCTGCCCGGCGACCACCAGCAGGAAATAGGTGGAGCGTTCATGGAGGCCCAGCCTGCGGACCATGCCGTGTTCCTCCAGTTTCATGACCAGGCGGTAAACCGTCGCGGGATCACACTGTTCCTTGATCGCCGGGGTCGCTGCCAGTTCGGCAAGGGTGACCGGGGATCGGCGACGGGCCAGTTCCGCGATGACCAATTCCAAGGCCCGGGTGCGTCTGGCTCCGCGCTGCCGCAAACGTTGAATACACTCGGCGGTGTGATTTTGTATTTCCTGATCGCTCATCATCTGAGGCTAATCAACGCCATGCCGGGCGCATTTCAACCGATTAGCTTCCAGCCTGATCAGGGCGGAGCATAGCCGACTTCCATCTTACCCAGCCACCGGTTGCTCACCTTCACGGTGCAGTTATAACCGGGGGCCTGCGGGATTGATAGCCGACTTCCATCTTACCCAGCCATCGGTTGCTCGGAGCTACCCCCACTGGAACCTGATAACGGACCCGCTCCCAGGCCGGACTGAGCGGAGTGACCTCGACGGGGGTGGTGACTTCGATCCAAGTCGCGGAATCCCGGCTGAAAAGCGCCTTGTAATTCAATCCCACCGAGTCCCTCCGGCGCACGGAAATCAGACAGAGCACGCTGTTGCCATCCTGGGAGACCACCTCGCCGATTGGCCATCCGGAGGAACCCTCGGCGGTCATCGAATGGCTGTCAGGCTTGCTGGCATCCATGTTGAAGGCAAATTTGTTGAGATTGGTGACCCCGTCGTGATGCGGCATGGCGGTTGGCCCATCGTCGGGCGGGACCAGGTTGGCACTGGTGGCCCATTCCGCATAGGTGATGCGGGTGTCCACGATGATGGGTGAGGTTTCGCCACCGGCGCCGAAGGCACGCGTCTCGACGCTGATGATGTTCGACTCCGCTGTAACGCTCACGGCGTGGGCTTTTTGCAACACCCCGAACCCAACCAAAAGGATCAGGTGGATTTGTAAAATGATGGATCGGTAGCGCGGCATGCTGGATGATCTGGATTAATGAACCGCCTGGTAGGCTGCGAAAAAGCGGTCGGCAAATGCCTGGTGCCCGGGGACCGTCATATGCACATCATCGGCCCCATCCGTGTCCTTGCCGCGCTCGCAGCCTCTGGAGTCAAACATGATGGCCCGGCTGTCCTGAGCGAAAAAGTCCCGCTGGGCTTTGCGGACGATTTCGATATTTCCAGTGCGGGAAGGAGCGATGACGGGCGCGCCGGTGGCGCCATTGAGGGCGGTCCAGGACGTGACCAATCTGGGATGAGGCTCTGAACCAGCTCCGAGGTAGTAGGTGACACCATCATTGTGGATGCGCCATTGGTTGCTGTTCGTGCCTCCATCCTTCGTGATCCTCCAGGTTCCGGAACGGGTCCAGTCATAGGTGATGTTGGCATTGGCCAGACCGCTCCAGGGAGTAATGCTCCAGACGCCATTGCCCGTGGCCCCGGCACCTCCGCATCCGGAGACAGCGATGTTTCCATAACCCACACTGGTTCTGGCCAGCACGGTGTAATCAATCAGGCCGATGGCCATGAGCAGGTCCTGCCGCAGATCCTGACGCAGAAAGGTGACGTAATTTCGCAATTGGTCATAATAGGCCAGCGCAAGGGGCTCCTGCTCGGTGTCTGTCTCGCCCTGCACCCATACAAATGTCGCTTCCCACTTCTCCTCAGCCACCAGCGGCTTGCGCGCCTCCCAGGTGCTTTTCTGTGTCTGATAGGCCGTCTGCCGGACGGGATTCTGCGGATCGTTGCCGATCCAGTTGGAGATTCCCTGACCCGGGAAATACTGAAAGGAGGTCTGGAAAATGGGGGTCGTCGCGCCCAGCCAGTGCACCTTCTGCATTCTGGTGAGGAATTCATACTGGGCGTTGCTCTGGCCTCCCAAATGGAGATGGACCGTCTTGCCGTAAACATCATCCAGCAGGGTGCTGGCCTGCAGATTGTAAAAAGTTTGCATGGGCATGGCACTCACGTCGCCGTAAAACAGCACCAATCCCTGGAGAACATCGGTCACCAGGTGGTCGGTGGCTTGCATGAACCAAAGCTTGCCGTTGGGACGACCGGTCACAGCCGTTTCGTGGGGCAATTCGGCATAGAGGGTTCCGAGCACACATTTCAGTGTATGGCCGGTGCCATCGAATTGGGCTCCCATGAAATTTGGCTTCTTCAAGGTTTTAAAATCATTGTTGTCCATGTAAAACTGAAGGCCCGTCGCAGATGCGGTTTGGAAACCCGCCACTCCCCGTCCGCTGTTGTAGGTCCCCAGAACGTAGCTGGATCCTGTGGACTGCCGCAGGAATGCATAATATGGGGTGAATTCCGGCCCGGTTTCCACATAACCCAAAACACCCACGAAGACTGGTTCGTCATCGGGGTTCCAATTAAAGGGTGTTTCAACGTGGTTCACATACCAGCTTCCCTGGTTAAATTTGACTCCTGCAGTGGTCATGCCCGTGGTTCCCGCGCGCACGAACTTGGCGTTGGTCCGCTTTGGGGAACCACCCAGCGTGTTCAGCGCCCCGAAACCCAACCGGCATGGCACATAAACCATGGTGTTCCAAAATCCCAGGCGCTTGCATTCCCGGACGAACAGGTCCAGCTGCACCCGCGCCGTGGCTGTGACGGGATCCCCGTTGGCCAGACTGCGATTGATGTATTCCAGGGTCGAGGGATCGTAACTTGAATCCGATGGGTAGCCGTCGTTGGCCGTCACGCGGAATCTCATGTTGGTGGACAACTGGCCGGGACGGTCGATGCCGGCATTCCAGGTGATTTTTCTTCCCACTCCCGTGGTAACTCCAGCCCCCACATGACCGGAAAAACTTGTGGCCGGCACCAGGTACGTTACCCCCCCGTTATCGGACACCTCCACGGAGATGGTGCTTGGTCCATTGGGGCTGACAAGATCGTAGGTGATATCCACCAACCGAGTTCCATAGCGCTGGCCGGCGGCGACATTGGTGATGGAGGGGTCCGCGTAAACGAAGCCGGCGAGCATGGTCAGAAAACACCATACCCGGCAAAAATTGGGGAATTTCATCGAGAGCTTTTAATATTTTTCATGCCTCCGGGCAATCAAAAAAATCGTTAGACTGTAACCATCGTCCGCCCTCGAAGACCTTTGCGCAAGGCTGCCCGCCCCCGAACCCGCCCGAGGCGGCTCATTTTCGGAAATGGCAATATTCGGGAAATCACGGGCTTTCCTTGATCCTGATGCGTCTGTATTCCATCTGGCCCCGGTCCCCCTCCAAGCCGATCGGCCCGGTGGCAGGCAGCTGCAACGCCTCCTCCAGCACCTCGCCGTTGCAGGTGCAGCGGGCGACATTTTCCTTCACCACAACTTCCATTTCATTCCAATCCTGGGCTTTGTATTTCGTGAGGGACTTGTAGGGGCCAGCCAGGGGATAATCGCGGCATTGTAGCTGCGGTTTGCGGAGAAATACTCCACTGTCCGCATTGGGTGAGGCCCGGAATTCCAATTTCAGGGTGAAATTTTTCGGAAACTCCCGCGTTGTATACAACTGGCCCAGTTTGCTTCTGGTGGATGGGGTGGTGACGATGATTTTACCATTCTGCGCCAGATACCTGCCATCACTGCTCAGCGATTTACCATCGAAGGATTCCAGGATTTTTCCCTCTCCATCCCTGAATCCCCAGCCCGACAGGTCTTTGCCATTCGTCAAATTTACGTAGCCATCCTCCATCTTAAAATTGTCCGGTTCCGTTTCCACCCATCCCAGGGTGGAGAAAATGGGCCGCAGGGCTGATGCCCATTTGGCATAGCCCAGTTCATTTGGATGAAGCACGTCGGGGAACTCGGATGGTTTGGCATCGCCCTGGGGGTCGGCAAACAAAGACCACGTGTCCAGGACCGTGACATTTTTGCGATCTCTAGCCAGACTGTAGATCAACTCATTGGCTTTTTTGATTTTGTCCGCCGGGCGGGATTTTGACGCGGAACTGGGGAAAATTTCGCAGATGACGATGGGAAGCTGTGGGTTTGCCTTGGTGAGCTCATCGAGGATTAGTGCGACATTTCCGGCGATGGTCTCAGGGGTGGCCTTTTCCTCGAGGTCGTTTGTGCCCATGAGCATGACCACGCCGCGCGGTTTTAGTTGGAGTACGTCGCCGGGCAGGCGGATGAGCATGCCCCGGGTTGTGTCGCCGCTGATGCCGCGGTTCGCGACCTTGAGTTCCTTGAAATTTCCCCCCATGACATCCCCCCCCCCCTGCGTGATCGAATCGCCAAGGAAGACCACCGCTCCCTGGTCCTTCTCCACCTGCTTCGCCCACTCCGCTCGACGTTGTTTCCACAGGCTGGTAAACCAATCTGCATGCCGTAATGGCCCTGAACCAGGCAATCCCTGGTCCGTCGCAGGCACTTCCAAATAGGGGTCGGATTTCGGTTCCTCTGCCTGACAGAGTGAAATCACAAATGCGGCAAGGCAAGTGCCAGTGAGCGTTAGGACTGATTTGGGATTCATGAGGGCAATGAATTATTACCAGCCTTTCCGGCCGATGAGTTGGCGATGGATACTGAAGCCGAAAATGGCCGCTTAGACTGGGAATTCCCAACTTTCGCGGTAGTGCCGGCGCACCAGCTTGGTGGCAGCTTCGTTGTCGGGGAAAATCAATTTTTCCGTGTCCCACTTCAGAGCTTCATTTGGAAACACGCTGCTCAGACAACCCAGAAGCACAGCCTCGGTCATGGGGCTGGCGTAATCAAAATTCGCCGAAGCCTGTTTCCCGGATTTCACGCAATCGATGAACTCATGGTAGTGGTTCCGTGGTTCGAGTTTCGCGGGCCGTGCGCTGGCGAATTTTTCCTTGGGGAAAAGCATCGGCGTGCTCATATGCGCGGCGACCAGGATTCCTTCCGTGCCGATATAGATCGATCCCTGATCAGGACAGCCGCCGATTTGGTCGATGATTTCCTTCGGGGGGCGTTGGTTGCCATCATACCAAGTCACCGGCACGGTGGCCTCCGCCGTGTGGGCGGTGCCCTTGAAGGTGTATTCGATCTTTCCGTTGATGGCCCAGTTATCCTTGTTCGGCGCAGGTCCGCTGGATTTCACACTGAGGATGGAATTTAATTCCAAGGCCCGGAACCAACCGCTGAACATGTGACAGCCCATGTCGCCGAGAGTTCCGGTGCCGAAATCGCGACGCTTGCGCCAGTTCCCCGGATGATAATAACCATCCAGATAGGGACGTGGATTGGCCATGGCGAGCCAGGAATCCCAATCCAGCTCGGCGGGGACCGGGTCGGTCCTTTCTGGAATCGGATCGGGGTCGCCCCACGTCTTGTTGGAGAACGTGTGCACCGCCTTGATTTTGCCAATCACTCCGCTGCGGATGTAATCAACGGCGTAACGCTCTGTGAATTCCGAGGAAATCTGGATTCCCATCTGCGTCACCGCTTTCTTCTCACGGGCCTTCAGCATGAGTTGACGACATTCCCAAAGATTCTGGGCCAGGGGCTTTTGCGTGTAGGTATGCAGTCCACGATTCAACGCACTGACGGTCACGATGCCATGCATGTGATCCGGAATGGAAATGTTCGCCGAATCCAAGTCCTTTTCCTTGGCCAACAAATCCCGCCAGGATTGATAACATCGAGCATTCGGCCACTGCTTCTTCACCTGATCATGTGTGCGCCGGTCAATATCCGCCACCGCCACCAATTCAAAATCCGGATGCCCAGCAAAACTCTGCAAGTCCCCCCATGCCTGCCCCCCTCCCCCAAAACTGGCGTGTCGCACTTTTCCATTTGGCGAAGCTGCGCGGAGATTGGCGATGAAAGCCGGCGCGGCGAGCAGGCTGGTGGATTTGAGAAAGGAGCGGCGGGATGTCATAGAGAGCGTGGTTTAATGGTTATTTGGTTGGAACACCTTGAACTGGTTCTTCCGGGTTTTTCTCCTGGAGATTTTTTGCTTTTCGGATTCGGTCCCTGAACCCTTCAATTTTCTCAGCAAAAGGTGATTCAGGTGCCAGTTTAAATGCCTCGTCCAGTGAGGCTAATGCCTTCTCATATTGCTTGGCCGTCGCAAAATAACGAAATTTATGCATTTCAAACTTCTGCTTGACCTCTTTGCTCAGGCCTTCTCTGGACATTTCCTCATTTAAGGTGTTTATGATCGCCGGAAGGTCCATGGTCCCGGCGCTGATTTTGCGCCGCAATCGCTCGAGAGCTGCCTCCAAAAGCGATCTATCCCCTTCGGCGTGAAGGATGGTCTGGTACTTTTTGGTCAACCCTGGGTCGTCCCCATCCAGGATTTGTTTTACTTCTTTCTGGTAATATTTACCCAATTCGTTTTTTGGCAGGAGATCCAATCCCTTGTCCAACAATTGCACTGAAAACCCCTTCTCGGACTTAGCTGATTCGGCAAAGGCCTTGTCTCGAATCTCCTTGATGTCCCGCATCCGCCTGATCTCCCTGACGAGGGTATCCCTTCGGTCATCGGTAACGATAGTTCTCCCCACGGGCCTTCCATCCTCATCGACGAGAATTCCTACAGGAATGCTGTCAAAAAAGTATTTCTCCTCCAAATCCTGTGTGAGAAGATCCTTGTCATTTCGGTCTAACAAATAGAACCTGATTTTGCCACCAGCATCTGTCACCAATTGTGGGTCCTTGAGCATTTTTTCGATTTTTTGTAAAACCTCTTCAGAAAGTGCCCCGGTGCCCAACCTCAGCAGAAACGCGTCGTGCTTTGAGGTCTTGAGGGTATTGAAAAATTGGGAACCCTCATCCGCTGCTTTTGATGGCACCCATGCCAAAAATGCCCAACACACAGCGTATACTACCCCCCGTATTTTGTGATGCCTCATTGTCTTTACATGAAAAGGCGGCTGGCTATGGATGCCAACCGCCTTTTCGATTAAATATTACTGATGGTTAGCGTCGGCGGCGGATAGCCACTAGTCCGATAAGAGATGCCAACATCATTGATGTCGAAAGTTCCGGAACGGCTGCTCCTAGAATGAATTTCCCACCCGTGGCATTGCCAGTCCCGTTGTCCCCATTTGCAATAAATTGTCCATTACTGAAACCTTCGATTGCAACAACACCTGCGGTGAAGGAAGTGGCTGTTGGTGTTACGGAGTCACCAGTTCCTGACAAATCATTATTTGGAAAGACGAAGGTCGACTTGAAGATCGCTTGGTCTGCGATGGCGCTTACGGTGGTTGAATTGTAGATCCAAATGTAGACTGCCAATCCGTTGAATTGAGAATCATCAGCTTCAGCGTTATTATTTGTGACAGTTCCCGTAACTTTGCTAGCTTTGGCAGTAGCGCCAGGTCCAGCGCTTTTAACCGTGCTTCCCCCATATTCTCTCCAGTTTGCCAAGGTTTCCACACCTCCGATGAATGTCCCGACCTTTATCATGGACCCATTTGGCACCAAGTTAACGGCATTTGAAGCAAAAACCGACGGTCCAGTAGCGGTGCTTGACAGGGTAACTGAGGAAGCCTGCAGCACGGCTGGAACCATAGAGAATAGTGCGATTAGCGATAAGATAGTTTTCATTAGCGAATGGGGAATGCTTAAAGATTAGACAATGTTGAGTTTTGTGATTGTGGAAAAACTTTCTCCTTAGGGTTTGGCCTGGCGTTACCGTCTGCGTCGGAACCCTACGAAACCCAAGCAAGAGATCAACAATAGAGATGTGGACATTTCAGGAACCGCGGTTCCAAGGACAAATTGTCCTCCGGTCACACTACCGGTCGCGTTATCACCAGTCGGGTTAAACGCTCCATCGGTAAACCCTACGATTGACACAATGCCCGCAGTGAAGGAAGTGGCTGTTGGGGTTGCGGCATCACCGACACCTCCCGTGTCATTGACAGGGAATACGAAGGTGGACTTGAAGATTGCTTGATCAGCTGATGCACTTACAGTTGCCGAATTGTAGATCCAAACGTACACAGGCAAACCATTAAACTGCGTATCGTCAGCCTCCGATGCATTTAGAACGCTACCAGTGACCTTGCTAGCCTTGGCGCTCGCGCCGGCCCCCGCATTCTTGACCGTAGAAGTGCCAAATTCCACGAAGAAAGCAGACGTAGTTCCACCAATGAGTGTCCCTACGCGGATCAAACTTCCATTGGGAACCAAGCCAGCTATGGTTCCGGCAGCAGCAGCTGTAAAAACAGAGGGACCAGTGGCTGTGCTTGACAAGGACATAGTCGACGCATGCGACGCTAAGGGCATAGCCAAGACGATTGCTGCGAGTAGTGAAGTTTTTCTCATAAATTTTGTTTCGTAATTATCTAAATGTTTTCTGATGAATTATGGGGCGATGACTTCGAGTGGGGATGTCCAAGTGAAAGTTCCGCCAACAGCCTGACGAACAAAAACAAAGGAAGTTCCTTCCTTGAGCTGCTCTGTGGCTCCAATTTCAACGAAGTCCGCATCAACCCATGCAGTATATGAGCCGTCATCGTAGTAGAAACACTCTTTGAGTGATCCGTCCAATTGGGCAACCTTGAGAACGTCAGCCGTCGCAATCTGATCGCTCCCGACGACACGACCCGACTGCGGACCGAGAGGCGTCGGCAAGATATTAGCGAGATTTGTATTGTTCAGCACAAAATTTGCACCCACGGCATGAGGGACCCCAACGATGCTGATACCCGGGTCAAAGGACATCATCGTTGGGCCCGTCTTGACGTGACCGACATTTACGAAACTGAGGGCTCCTGGTGCCTTGCGGTCAATATATAAACCCTGACCAGGCTGAATGGCAAGATTTGGGACCTCAATGAAGTCGGCATCAACCCACTGCTGGTAGGAACCATCATCATAGTAGAATACTGACTTTACGTTCTTTGTTTGCGTATCGAGGATTTTGATTTCATCCGCAGTGCTCACTTGGTCAGAACCGAAGAGACCAGCAGTGTTCGTAGCCCCAAACATGTTGGCGATCGTAACGTGTTTGCGAATCTTGATCGTGGTCGTGGTGTCAACAATGGAAGCACTCAGATCATCCTCGGTGGTGATTTGATTGTTGATATTTGATAGGATGTTTGTCCAAAGACCAGTGGCGGTGGCACCATTCGTGATTTCCACGTAATACTGAACACCAACGGCTGGATCGGGGTTCGCGTCAAAAGCATTTGCTGTGAAGGGGGTTCCGCTGACAGTAATTGTCGATGCCCCATGACTCGCGACGACCCCCACGAATTCCGTCTTGTTCACCAAGCTAGGTGCAACGAAACTCAGAGTGCCAGGAGCGCGGACCTGAACGGTGACATACCCGACCGGATCGGTCACGGCGGTATCAGCGAAAACATTCGACATGATGGCGGCTACGCTAGCGACGCCTGTGAGGATTGAGAGATTGAGTTTCATTTTGAAGGATGGGTGGATTTTTTTTGGTGGGCAACGTGAGATTAGTGGATTCGGGAAATTTTGTAAAGATTTTCTTCGATTTTTTTTGATGGGATTTTTTTTTGCGGGACAGCTCGGGCTGAAATCGCCTGCAAGGCTTGTGGGAGGCTGGTTGGGGCGATTTTTGTTTCCGAAGAATTCTGTTGGATTTACGGGCTCCGAGGGAGGATTTTGGGGCGATTAGGGGATCAGGGTTGAAAAAATCAGGCTCAATTCGGAGAAAATTCGTGGTTTGAGGGAAATTAATTCGATGAGCGCTGGAACCGGGGTCGGGATGGCTGGAATTTTCCTTTTTTCAATGGCAACAGCCGGGAGCGGGGATCAGCGGGATTCGGCGGGGACGTTGGTTTTGCGTTTGAAGGTGTTGCCGAGGCGTTTCCAGAAGCCGGGTTTCTCCTCTTCGCGGGGATAGCCCGCCTGGTCGTAGGGGATGGGCCCGGATTCCTGGGGGAGGAGGATGTTGGAGGTAGCGTAGGGGGGATGGATGAAGCTTTCGGCGGCTGGGCCGATGATGTTGCGCTGGACCTCCTTGGCGTTGACGTCGAGCATTTCATCGGCGGTCTCCATGATGCGGGGCTGGATGAAGACCATGAGTTCCCGGCGGGAGTCCTCCTTTTTGTTGCTGCCGAAGAGGGTCCTAAGGATGGGGATGCGAGCGATGAGGGGGGCGCCGGCGATGGCGTTGCTGCGGGAATCGGAGGTAAGTCCTCCGAGGATGGCAATCCCTCCATTGGGGACGATGAGCTTGGTTGTGAGCTCCTGCTTGCTGATGATGGGGACGTTGTCGTTGTTGATTTTCGTGACGCCGGAGACGTTGTCATTGATCTGGGTGATCTGGAGCGAGACTTCGTTCCTGGAACTAATGAGTGGCGTGACCTCGAGGCTCAGGAGCACATCCTTGTATTCAATCTGGCTGTTGAGGGATTGGTTGCTACCGTTGGTGACACTGGACTGCTGGCTTCCGGCAAAGGGGACCTCCTTGCCGACGGAGATGTAGCCGGTTTCATTGTTGGCCATGGCGATGCTGGGCTTCTGAAGGATCTTGAGTTTATTCGTGTCCTCGGTGGCCTTGATGTAGCCGTTGAGCAACTCGCCAACCTGGAAATAGGTGTTGAGACCGGAGGCGGCGGTGGGGAAGGCTGCGACGTTGTTGAGCGTGCCGGGGTCAATGATGCCACCGAGTGCAGAGGTATTGCGGAACAGGCCGGCAACATCGACAGACTGACCGCCGATCGTGACGTTGTCCACCTTGCGCAGGAGATCGATGCCGAACTCCATGTTATCGCCAAGGGTGAGTTCCGCGATGACGCAGTCGATTTGAACCTGGCGGGGATGTTTGTCGATTTCGACGATCAGAAGGCGAATTTGTTCCCGGGATTCCGGCGGACCGGAAACGATGATGGAGTTGGATTGGGGGTCGGAAATGAGGAGTGTCTTGCCGACGGTGGTGGAGGAGGGGCTGGCGAGGGTGGAACCGGAGCCACCACCACCACTCCCCCCACGGGAGGATCCACCGCGGCTGCCGCTGCTGCTGCCCCCGAACGAACTCCCGCTGCTGCTGCTGCGGTTGGAGGAACTGGAGCGGGAATTGGTGCCACTCTGACCGCCGAAAGCGCTAGCACCGGGATTGGTGCGAGAGTCCGTGGGAAAACCATTGCCACTGGCCTGGCGGTTGGCGGTTCCTCCGGAGCCTCCGCTGCCACCGGTGCTGGTTCCAAATCCCCGGGCTTCGAGGGCTCCGGCGGCGAGATCGATGAAATCGACGACGCTGATGTAGCGGAGTTGGTAAGTCTCGAGGTTGGTGACCTCGGAAGCGACATCGAAGTCGCGGATGAGTTTTTCCATGTAAACGATATCGGATTTCTTGCCGCTGAGGAGAATGCGGTTGGTGCGGCGGTCGGCCTGCACGACGACAGAGGACCCGTCCGGGGCGGTCTGGGCACCGGCGGTGGTGGAAGTTGCAGCGCTGGAACTGGGCGGGGCGCCGCCGGCGGGGGCACCGGGGTTGAGCTGGGCGGTGAGTTGGGTGGCAGCATTGCCGGGATTAATGACCCTGGCTCCACCGCCGCCGCCGCTCTTGTTGGCGGTATTTTGCTGCTGGATGATCTGCTGAATGATCTGGGCGATCTCCTCGGCGTCGGCGAGCTTGAGTTGGACGAAGCGGCGGTCGACCTCACCGGAGGGCACGTCGATTTTTTCCTTGATGGCAATCATGCTGCGAACCACGGGCACGGATTCGGTGATGAGAATGCCCCCGGCGTTGGGGACTGCGGTGATTTTGCCCGATTGGTGCTGCGGGGCGCCGAGGATGGTGGTGGCGTCCTGGACGGAAATGTAGTCGAACTTCATGAAATAATTCACGAAAACCTCGGCCTCAGGCAGGTCCACGGCGCGGGTGAAGACGGCGTGTCCCTCTGGGGGTGGAGCAGTATGAAAGAACGGGTTGGCGGTTCCGGTGACGGTGATGATGTGGAGCTTGGTGGTGTATTCGTGAATGCCGAATCCGTTGATCATGAGGGCGACCTTGAGGTAGTCCACATATTCGGACTCCTTCATTCTGGCTGCCGGATTCACCTGGATGGGCACATTTCCCGTGATATTTCCAGCGCGGACGACGGTGACCCCGGTAAATTTCTCGTAATCTGCCAGCACGTCCTCGACGGTGGCGGTGGGATTGGCAAAAACGTCCACGTATCCACCCTCGGAGGTGGCGGCGCTGTTGCCTGAAAAGGCGTCCTTATTGGGCAGGGCACTGGCGGATTTGCTGGCGGGAACGAACTCGCTGAGCGGCACTCCCGATGCGTTGGGATTGGGGATGGGGTCCGGGGTGGTAGATTTTTTGGTTCCACCGATTGCGTTTTTGACGCTATCGAGCGTGGTGCCCGCAGTATTTCCGCCTGCGGCTTCCTTGGCCTTGCGTGCGGCGGCGGCCTTGGCCTTCATGGCTTCGATTTGAGCCGGGGAGAGGCCGGTGGCGATGGGTGGCTTGGCGTCGGTCGGGGCCGGGGCGGCCGTGGGCTCCGGGACTGGCACCGGGGTGGGGGCCTCGGCGGGCGGCGTGTCGGTGGCAGGCGCATCCGCAACGGGATTGGGAGGCGGGACGGCGCGGCGGGGTGGCTCGATGCCGCTCTGGGAGAGAACCCAGGTGGCGGAGGCAGTGATCAGGCTGAGAGTGAGGAACGAGGTTCGGGACATGAAATTAGGAGTGCCAGGGGCGGATTGCGGGAAGTGAGAAGGCGAAGAATGGAGGAAATTTTAATTGCCGGGGACTGCGGGTGCCGGGGCTGCGGGTGCCGGCGTGGCGGCAGGAGCGGCAGGAGCGGCAGGAGCGGCACCTGCGGCGTCGGTGGGGAGGACGACGCGGCGGCGCGGCTGGGGCGGGACGGCTCCGGGCTGGGTGGGGTTGGAACTGGTTCCCGGGGCGGTGCTGGCTGGGTTGGTGCCACCGGATGAGGCCGGGGCGACGGGGGTGCCGGCGGGGTGCTCGCCGCGTTGTTTTTGGAGCATTTTGATGAGTTCGGCGTTGGAACTGCCGCCGCCAGCGGGGGCGGCACCGGGGGCTGCTGGACGGACCATCGGGCTGGGGGCGCCTCCGGGGGGCACGGGTCCCTTCCCGGCACCGGCCGGACCGGCGGGGGCGGCGGGTTTTAACTTCAGAACTTCATCGCTGTATTCCACCTTGGTGAGCTCGCCATTCTTGGTGATGACTGCACTAGCGTTTTTGAGCTTTGGTTCGCCATCCTCAAAGTCGATGGAGACGAGTTCGTACTTGTCCCCGCCGTGGATGGTGGTGTTGGCGCGTTTGCTGGGCGGGTTCTGGTAGTGGTTGAGGCGGAGGCGCTCGGAAGTCTTGAGATTGACGAGAATGGCCGTCTGGTAATCCTCGGTCTTGGTGATGCCCGCGAGCAGCCAGCCCTCCATGGGCGGGGTGGGGGGTGGGGGTGGGGCGTCCTGCTTGTCGAAATCAAACGGATCCTTCTCCAACAATTTCCCATATTTATCCAAGCCGCTGGGGGCGGGATCGAAAGTCGGCTTCTTCTCCGTTTCCTGCGCATGGAGGAATGCCGGGCTGAGGAGGCAACCGATGAGGAGGGTGGTTAGTTTCATGGGAGTGGTGGGTTTTGAAAAAATTACTGCACGGGAGCGGGCGGGGCTGGGGCCACGGCGGGGCTAGCGTCGGGCTCGGCGGGGGGAGTTTCGTCCGCGACGGGGATTTCGGCGGGGGCGGCCTTGGCGGGGGCCTCAGCTGGAGTTGGTGCCGGGGGCGTTTCCACCGGTGCGGGAGTCGCGGATGGAGTCACGGGAGCGGCGGCCAGTTCCGGGGATTGTCCATCGAGCAGGGTCTGGCTGTCAGGATGCCACCATTTTTGGATGACGAAATTGCAGACGACATCCATCGCACCATCCTGCTGTTCATTCTTCCTCGTGGTGAGGGTCATGCTCTTGATGTAGTGGAAATCCGTGGGGGACTGGAGCTTGTGGATGAACTGGAAAATCGCTTTGTAACCGCCAGCCACTTCGGCCTGGTAGCCGGATTTGATGAAGTCGCCGCCCTTTTCGGGATCGGGAAATTCCACGGCGAGCGGGGTGTTTTTGGCCAGTTTGAGGCCATATTGGGAGGCGGCGTTGGAGACGAAATTCCCCAGATGCGTGTCCCGGGCATCGAGGGAGGCATAGGCCTTGAGGTATTTCGCCAGAATCTCCTGGTATTCAGTGGCCTCGGAGACGCGGTCCTTGAGGGACTTGAGGTGCTTGTAGTCGGCGTCCAGCTTGGTTTTGGCGACTTTGAGGGAAATATTTTTCTGCTGCAGGATCGTCCAGGCGCCGACATTGGCGGCGATGAATCCCCCGATGCAGAAAATGATCAGCAGACGCTTTTCGCTGGGCTTAAGTGTCATTGACCGTGCCCTTTCTTTTGCCGGTGAAGGTGAAGGTGAAGAGGTTGTTGCGCTGCGGGCCCCAAGTGGGTCCGGTCCAGTCGTAGTTTTTCAGCGTGGTTTTCAGGAAATTGCAATACTGGATGGGCATATTTTGCGGCTGGCCCTCGCCTTTGATTTCCAGGGTCTGGCCCTCCAGGCGCACGCTGGTGGCCTTGACGCCCAGAAACTGGCGGACGGAGAGCGGTTCGAGAGTGGCGCGGAGGCTCTCGATGGGGTAGAGGTCCTTTTCACGCAGGGGCTCGGTGGCGGTCCACTGGCGCAGGGCGGGCTCGACAAATCCCACGCTGCCACGCAATGCCGCCACGGACTTGCGCAGGGTATCGACCTGCCGGTCCTGCCACCAATACCAGCCAACGAATCCCAAAATGACGGCCGCGTAGGCCGCCACGGCGACGACGGCGTAGTTGCGAATGCGCCGAAGCTTGGCGGCGCGGATTTTCCCCATTGCCACGCTGACCGGTTCGAACGCGCTGGGCGTGCGTGGCAGCGTGGGCGCGGGCTTGGGCTGGCGGTGCACCGGGAGGTGCAGGGAGTCGGCCAGCGCCTGTTCGGCCCCGGGGACAACGGCATCGGTCCAGAGAACGATGCTTTCCAGCTCCGGCACCATGTCCTGCAAATAAAGCGGCATGAGCAGGCTCTCAATTTCACTGACGGCAGCGGGGCTCAGTTCGGAATCCGACAGCGCGTGGAAATACAACGGATGCTCTCCCCGCGTGAGGCAGAAAATGAGCCGGCCCAGTTCCTTCCACAAGACGATGGAATTGTCCGGGAGGTAAAAGAGGGCGGGGGAAATTTCGAAGCTGGCCGGGGCGGTCTGCGTGAGCGGCAGCTCGGATTTGTCGTCCAGCACGGTGGCAGTGACGAGCGTTTGCGATTCCATGCGCTCGATGATGCGCGTGTCCACGAGCTGGCCGACGGCATTGTTGGGGAAGAGATTATTTTTCTCCAACTGCATCTGGACCACGCCATCGATGATCTCGGGATCGCCACTGGCCGCCCAGACGGGCACGGCGTAGGAGGAAATGACGGGGTAGCCGAAACAATCCGCGGACTTGAACGCAGCCGGGCTGCCGCCTTCGTCCAGGCGCACGCTCTGGGCGATGCTCATGCCCGCGGGACCCTGTTTCCAGAGTTCCCAGGCTTCTTCGCCGGGCAGGCAGATGGTGGTGGAAAGTTCGGGCATGATGAATAAATCTGGGGAGGACGTCGGGTCGGCGGGGATTCTTTTACTCGTCCGGGGCGATTTGGGAAATGGTATCTTGCGGGGAAATGTTAGAAGAGGGGAATTTCCTCCCGGGTCAGAATCTGGGGTTGCTGGCGGCTGCGGACCACCATGATGATGCGCCGGCGGAAATCTCCCACGGTGCCGGTGGACTCGATCCGGGTGGTGCCGTCGTTAATGGTGAGGCGCTGGGAGGTGCGTTCGGCGAACTCAGGATCGTTGGCGAGCGGGCCGCTGCCGACGTCGAGCAGGGCAAGCGCCTCCTCCACGCTGGAGTAGCGTTTGTCATCTTTCGTGTCCTCGTTGTGGTCATCACCCCAGCGGGTTTCGACGAATTCCTGGGCGGCGGTGTCCGTGGTGTCGCAGACGATGGCCAGGAGGTCGGCGGGGGCTTCATTGAGGTCGAGTTTCCCCTGGCTGTAAATGGTCAGGTAATCGCGCCAGTTGGGTTTGAGCGAGGCGATGGTATCGAAACCCGGGACGAGGAGCAGTTCATCGAGGCTGTAGAAATAGCGATTGAAGGGGTAACCGGTGATGCCGTAGTCCTTTTCGTACTGGTCCTTTTCCATGCCGTGCTCCTGATGCTCGTCATTGGGGTCCACCCAGTCGATGAGGTTGTCGATGAGGGCAATGCGGTCATCCTCCTCAGTCATGCCCCAGGCTTCGAAGAGGCGTTTGAGGAGTTCCTTGTCGGGGTTGGAGGGATTGAGGAGGGTGTTGATGTTGAGCCGTCCGCCCTCGCCGCGGATTTTCACGGAGAAGGACTCGTAGTTGTCGTCGAAACTCATGTTCAGGAGATCGAGGTCCGTTTTTTTCACCGTGGGGTTCATGGCCACGTTGATGCCCATTTCCGCGAGGCAGCGGCAGCGGAAGCCTTTCTTCTGGCCGATGGTGAAATCGATGTCGCTGACCACGATGCGCAGCGTGGTGAAAATGAGGTAGCTGAGCATCGCCACCAGCGCGAAGACCATCATGAGGGCAGACCCTTGCTGGCGGCGACGCGGTGATGGAGGCGGGAGTTTCATGGGAAAAAGGAGTGCAGGTTATCTGCGGATGGGAGGACCTCCGCCGCCGGGATTACCGGGAGGCCGCCCGGGAGCACCACCTGGAGCCCCGCCCGCGCCCCCCGGTGCAGGGATGGGAATCCCACCCTGACCATTGATGCCGGGAGGCTTGCCGCTGCCACCGTTCGGGGTGCCGGTGCCGCCGTTGGCAAAGGTCTGGGGATTGACGGTCATGGGAATCCAGAAAATGAGGGTCATGGGGTCGGAATTGTCGGCCAGGGCGATGGTAAATTTCACCCGGGAGGGACGCGTGGTCTTGTCCAGCGGCCACTCGGCCACCCAGGCATCGTCGGCGGTCTTGCCCGAGCGGGAGTTTCTGGCGATGGTGGAGTCATCGATGACGAGCCACTCGAGGCTCTTGATGCCGGTCATGAGTTCGAGCCGGCGCACGTGGGGTTTCTTGGTGGTGTGGTCGATGGATTTTTCATCCAGTTTGCCATTTTCGTAATCCTGGGTGGCCTCTTCGTCGAGGTAGAGGACGACGGCGGACAGCTGGCGCTCGGCATTGCGTTCCGTGCGGAAAATGACGCCCTTGGAACCTGCGGAAATGCCGCTCCACGAGAACACCAGCGGGTAGTCCTTGAAATAAATTTCACTCGTGTTGCTCTGGCCGCGGGGCAGGAGCAGGTGGACGCGGGAGTTGCCCGGCGCCTGTTCAAAGCTGCGGCGCATCAACTCCACAAAACTGTTGATGCGCATGGATTTCTCCTGGGACTCGGTGATGTTGGCGGCAATGATCATCGCCCCGCGCTGCGTAGCAAAGATGCCGCCGATCAACAGGGCAAACAACGCCACCGCGAGCATGACCTCCAGCAGGGTGAAACCCGCAGAGCGTGAATGGGAGCGGGAAAGTTTCATTGGGGGGGTGCGGCGGTGGGCGCGGCGGCGGAGTTGGTGCGATAAAGCGGGGCGAACCGCCAGACTTCGGCATCCATCATGATGGGGTCCTTCTGCCATTCCACGGTGTAGAAGGCTTTGACATACACGCGATACATCTGGGTGAGTTCCTGCCCGTCCTCATTTTTCAGATCCTTCATTTCCTCCACACTCGTCTCCGTCCAGACGCCCAGTTCATCCGGCGTGGAGGTCTCGGACTTATCCTTCCAGGGAGTGATGTCGGTCAGCTTGCTGATTTCCGTGAGGCGTGATTGCAGGCGCAGAAGCATGCGCACGTCCATCTGCGATTCCGCCGCCAGCTGGGATGTGCGCGCCAGCGCCTTGATGAGCCCCACGGCGGACATGCCGAAAAGAATCAGCGCGAACATCATTTCCATGAGAATGAACGCGGAGGCCTGACGGCGGCGGGAGGGTGGTGGAGGGTGGAAGGTCACGTTCAGGGGAATTCTTCTTCAAATTGCACGCCGGCGGTCAGGGGATCAAACTGGGCTTCGATCGCCCGATCCCCCACCTCGACGCGGATTTGGATGGGTTCGCAAATGCCACTGTGCTGGAACACCCAGTAATCCGGGTTGGGTTTGTGCCACTGGTCCTCGCCGAAACGCTTCACTGACAGGAGCACGTTCTCGCCCAGTCCCACACTTTGCACGCCATCCTTGCGCTTCAATTTCTCGTCGGCGGTATCCAGAAATTTCTGGTCGGCATCCGAGGCCGCCTTTTTGGGGCGCAGCTCCAGCGAATCCGCCCGGAGCACGATCTCCCAGTCCCGCTGCTCGGCAATGGCCCGATGGTTCGCGAGCTTGGCCATGCCCTTGATCTCATCCATCGGCTTGTGCAACGCCTGGTTCGCCTGCCAGAATTTTCCCGCTCCCAACCCCGCCCCAATCAACAGCATGGCAATGCCCAGACCGACCATCAGCTCAATGAGCGTGAAGCCGGATCGGCGTGGGGGATTCGGGGCGAGAAATTTCATGAAGCAGGTGGGCTAATCCCCCCAGTTGCCTACATCATCCGACTCATCCTCAACGCTGTCGCCTTGGGAGAAGAGATCGAATTTGTCCTTGGAGCGTTTGGAGGGGACGACGAGTTGGTATTTGTTGCCCCAGGGGTCGGTGGCGATATCCTCGGTGATCATGCCGTTTTTGACCATCTGATCAATACTGGTGGGCAGCTTGCCGGAGTGTCCGCTCTGGTAGCTCATGACGAATCCGCTCAGGGTGGCAACGGCGGCCTTGGCGGTGCCATTCTTCGCCTGCTTTTGAATGGCCGGGCCGATCTTGACGCCGGCGACAACGAGGATGGAAATGATGCCCAGCACGAGCATGAGTTCCATGAGGGTGAAGCCGGCGCGGTGCACGCTGAGCTTCCGGGAGGGGGAGGTGTGGTATTTCATAGTAGGAGGTTGGTGGGATAAAATGGATGGGAAGACGGGGCGCATCATCGCTTTCCAAAGACATTAGTCAATCGGCACCCTCGGTTCGTTCAATCGGGGTGGAGGAAATTTCCAACCGGGCTGGTTCGGGGCCAAATCACGGAATCCCAGTTGACGTCCGCCCCCACCTCCGCCTTATCGTCGGCATCATGGATCCGTTTTCACCCTTTCGCACCAAAATGGAAGCCGATGGCCTCAGCGAGGCTGCCATCCGGGCTTTCGAACACAGCTACCGGGCGCTGCAGCGCAATGAAACGGGCATGATCCGCGAGAGCGACATCGATCCCGTGCATCAGCTGCCGCATTGCAAGGACCTGCCCCAGGTGGCTCCGGAGGAATATCTCCGCCTGCTCCAGCAAACGGTGGTCATCAAATTAAACGGCGGTCTGGGCACGGGCATGGGCTTGGAAAAGGCCAAATCCCTGCTCCCGGTGCGCGATGGCATGAGCTTTCTCGACCTCATTGCCAAGCAAATCCTCCATCTCCGCGCAGCCACCGGAGGCACGGCCCCGAGGTTCCTGCTGATGAATAGTTTCAGCACCAGTGCCGACACCCGGGCCGCGCTGCAGAAGCACCCCACGCTCGGGGATCCGGCCAAGCTCGAAATGCTGCAAAACCGGGTGCCCAAGGTGGACGCCAGCACGCTGGCCCCGCTGGCCTGGCCGAAAAATCCCGCTCAGGAATGGTGCCCGCCCGGTCATGGGGATATTTACGCCAGCCTGCTCGGCTCGGGTGTGCTCGATTCCCTGCTCGCGGACGGCATTCTCTACGCCTTCGTTTCCAACTCCGACAACCTTGGCGCCGACCTCAATCCCAAGTTGCTCAGCTGGTTCGCTCAGAGCTCGGCCCCTTTCGCCATGGAAGTGACGCGGCGAACCGCCGCCGACAGCAAGGGAGGCCACCTTGCGCGACGCCATTCCGACCAGCGCCTGATCCTGCGCGAGTCCGCCCAGTGTGCCGCCGAAGATGCGCTTTCCTTCGAGGACATCAGCAGGCACCAATTTTTCAATACCAACAACCTGTGGATTCGCCTGGACCGCCTCAAAGAAGCCCTGGAAGACAACGGCGGGCTGATCCTCCTGCCAATGATCCGCAACACCAAGACCGCCGATCCCCGCGACGAATCCAGCCCGAAGGTTTACCAGCTCGAAACCGCCATGGGGGCCGCCCTGGAATGCTTCTCCGGTGCTGCCGCCATCGAGGTGCCCAGGGAACGTTTTGCCCCGGTCAAGACGACCAGCGACCTCATGGTGATCCGCTCGAACGCCTGCGTGCTCACGGAGGATTTCCGCATCGAACTCCACCCCAGCCGTCGCGGCCAGCCGCCGCTGCTGGAACTCGACAAGGCCCACTATAGACTCGTCGATGGCTTGGAAACGCTCATTTCCCAGGGCGTTCCCGACCTGCTCGAATGCAAGCGCCTGACCGTAAAAGGGAAAATGACCTTTGCCCCCGGCGTGAAATTTTCCGGCATTGTAAGCCTGCAATCGCACTCTCCTGAAGGCGCTCTGGTCCCGGCCAAAACCTACGCTGACGGGCATCACGACGTTTAAAAATCGAAAAAGTCCCCCCCCTCTTCCCATGCCCTGGCTCTTTAAATCCGAACCCGATGTCTTCTCGTTCGCCGATCTCAAGGCGCGTCCCGGCAAACGCGAACCGTGGACGGGCGTGCGGAATTACCAGGCCCGCAACTACATGCGCGATTCCATGGAGCCCGGTGATCTCGGGCTGTTCTACCACAGCAGCTGCCCGGAACCGGGCATCGCGGGCGTCCTGAAAATTGCCAGCCAGCCCTACCCGGACCCCACCCAGTTCGATCCGCACAGTGAATACCACGACCCCAAGGCCACGGCGGAACATCCGCGCTGGTTCATGGTCGATGTGACTTGGGTGGAGGATTTCCCAAAATTCGTCACCATCGACATGCTCCGCCAGCACCCGGGCCTGGCGGAAATGAAAACCCTCCAACGCGGCAACCGATTGAGTATCACGCCGTTGACGCCGGAGGAATTGAAGATCATCCGGAAATTGGGTGGATTGAAATAAGGGGGATCCTTTTTGATCCCTCTGGACTGGAGCCTGTCCGAATCAAGACATCTGGCGCACGGGTGTCAGGACAAGGGTGGAATTGGGAGGGATGAAAAAATGAAACGAGGGAGATGATTTTGCTTGAATATTGAAATTATAGTATTTATTATAGTTCTGGAATACTTAATTTACATGCATCTCCCTCTCTCTCCAAAATCAGCCCTCGGGTTGATCCTGATGCTTGGCGTCTTCGCGTCAGCGCAGATCCAGGCGGCGAACCGATATGTCTCGCTCAAAGGCGTGGCCGGAGGGGCAGGCACCGAGGCCGCGCCGTGGTCGCCGGGGTACGCCATCAGCAAGGCTCAGCCCGGGGACACGGTGTGTTTTCGCGGTGGTGTGTATGCCAATATTTCCCTGACCGAATTTACCGTGAGCGGCAGGGAAGGGGCTCCGATCACGTTTACCTCGTATCCGGGGGAAAAGGTTACCATCGACGGAACCAACGCCTGGCGCTACCTGCCGGATGATGGTGACATGCGGGGGCTGGTGACATGCACAAACCGGTCCTACCTGATTTTCGACAATTTGGAGGTGCGCAACCTCGGGACTGGCAACAGTTCGGACGTGGTCGGAATCCTGATCCGCGGATCCTCGCACCACATCACGGTGCGCCGGTGCAATATTCACCACATTGAGACCAATCTTTCATCCCCCAACGGCACCCAGGGGACGGCCAACGGCATTGCCGTCCTGGGTCAGGTGGCCACCTCGCCGGTCAACAACATCATCATCGACCAGTGTGAAGTGCATCATTTGAAATGCGGCGCAGGCGAGTCCGTGGTCTTCAATGGAAACGTCGAAAATTTCCGCATTACCAACTGCAATATTCACGACTGCAACAACATCGGCATCGACTGCATCGGTTACGAGCGTGTCCTGCCGGCAGGCGGCCCCAGTGACCGCGCCCGCAACGGGCTCATTCAGGCCAACGTCGTCAGCGGGATCGACGGTTACCCCAATCCCGCCTACGGTGGCGTGCGCGCTGCCGATGGCATTTACGTGGACGGCGGCCTGAACATCGTCATCGAGCGGAACTACGTGACCAATTGCAATCTGGGCATCGAACTCGCCTGTGAGCACCGCGGCGAGGCCTCGGAAGGATGCGTGGTGCGGAATAATTTCGTTTGGAAAAATCATGTCGGCGGCATTTTCCTCGGCGGCTCTGATGCTGGTCTGAATGGAGGCGCGGTGGGCAATCTCATTCACAACAACACGCTCTACCAGAATGATGTCACCCCGGACCGCATGGCGGAAATCGTCATCCAGAACTACGCCGTGAATAATGTCATCAAGCAGAACATCATCCACGCCTCCTCCCTGAACCGGTTCATCGGCAACTGGGACTTCGTGGGGAACAAGGGCAATGTCATCGACTGGAATGTCTACTACTCCCCCAGCGGCGCGCAGGCGCTCACCGCCAGCCAGTGGATGTGGCAGGGGAACTACCGGCTGGGCTTCGGTGCCTGGAAAGCCCTCTCCGGAACCGATGCCAATTCCACCTTCGCCGATCCCAAATTCCGCTCCATGAGCGCCACCACACCCGACCTCCACCTCACCGATGGCTCCGCCGCACGCGACCGCTTCGATCCCAACTTCCTCCTCCTCGCAGGCCTGCTGGATATCGATGGCCACGCACGCGCACTGGACGGAAAGCCGGATGCGGGAGCGGATGAATTTCTGAAAATTGCGCCCTGATCGCGCCGCCGTCGTGGATGCAGCGTAAATGCGAAAAATTCTCCGGTTGAAGGCGCGGGGAAACTGCGCTTTGCCTAGGGCTCTCTTTTCCATCCCCATATCATGCCCACTACCCAAGCCGCCGCCGCCCTCAATGAACACCTCCGCCAGATGGTCGCCTGGCATTTCGATGAAGCCACCGGCTGCCCCTTCTGGCTCGACTGGGCGAAGCAGGCCGGATGGGATCCGCGCAAGGAAATCAAGACCATCAGCGACATCAGCCGCTTCCCGCATTTCCAGGACGAATGGCTGCGTGATGAACAAAACGAACGCTTCGTCCCCCGCGGATTCGGCAACCGCCCTTTCAATATTTTCGAAACCGGCGGCACCACCGGCCTCCCCAAACAACGCGTCGGCTGGGAGGATTACAAAACCGACTACGAAGAATTTGGCGACAACCTCGATGACACCTACTTCCCCCGTGGCGGGAAATGGCTCATGCTCGGCCCCACCGGCCCCCGCCGCCTCCGCATGGCCATAGAGCACCTCGCCAACTACCGCGGCGGCTCCTGCTATTTCGTCGATCTCGACCCCCGCTGGGTCAAGAAACTCATCGCCCGCAAGCAATACGATGAAGTCGAGCGCTACATGAAACACGTCATCGACCAGGGCGCGGAAATCATCAAACACCGCGGCATCTCCTGCCTCTTCACCACCCCCCGCCTCCTCGAATCCCTCGCCGAGAAAATCTCCCTCCCCGGCCTCGGCATCAAAGGCGTCTTCTGCGGCGGCACCAGCATGACCCCCCAGATGGTCCGCTTCCTCAGCGAGGAAGTCCTCGAAGGAAAAGCCCAGTTCGTCCCCACCTACGGCAACACCCTCATGGGCCTCGCCTGCAGCCTCCCCGCACAGCTCAAGGAGAACGGCTACAGCGTCACCTACTACGCCCCCCAGCCCCGCGCCGTCCTCCGCATCGTCCACGCAGACCGCACGGACGAACTCATGGACTACGGCCAGTATGGCCGCGTCGAACTCACCACCCTCACCAAGGAATTCTTCATGCCACGCTTCCTCGAACGCGACGAAGCCATCCGCCGCTCCCCCTGCGACAAATACCCCTGGGACGGCGTCGGCGACGTCCGCCCCTTCGGCATGCTGGAAAAGAAAGTCATCGAAGGCGTTTACTAGACGCCTCACCCCCGGCAAGCTCGACTTGCGAAGCAGGACAAACTAAGGCACACTCCCGCCATGGGAATCCCTCACCCCCGCCCCTTCCTCTCCGTCGAAGACTATCTCAACGGCGAGCCCCTCAGTGATGTCCGCCACGACTACATCCACGGCGACGTGTATGCGATGGCCGGCGCCACCGCGAATCACAATCTCATCAGCGGCAATGCCTTCGCCGCGCTCCACGCCCACCTGCGTGGCAAACCCTGCCGCGTCTTCATGGCCGACATGAAAGTCCGCATGCTCGTCCAACAACGGGACGTTTTCTATTACCCCGATGTCGTCGTCGGCTGCGACGAACGCGACACCGATCCCCTTTTCCTCCGCTTCCCCAAGCTCGTCATCGAAGTCTCCTCCCCCAGCACCGAACGCCTCGACAGCCACGAGAAATTCTTCACCTACACCACCATCCCCACCCTGGAGGAATACGTCCTCATCGACCAAAGCCGCCCCGCCGTCACCCTCTTCCGCCGCTCCAACGGCTGGAAACTCGAACTCATCGACGACCCCACCGCCATCATCCACCTCCACTCCGTAGGCCTCTCCCTCCCCCTCGCCCAGTTCTACGAAAACTGGAACGCCGGCGGGTAGATTTTTCAACCGCCGCTAGAGGCATCAACGACATGCCGAAACAAAGAGACCTAATCTTTTGCCTTGGCATCGCCACCGCGCTTGCCCAGCTACTGATCTTGGCGCTGAACGTTCCGGTGCGCGGCGGAGGTCATCGCGTTTCGCAACCGGACGCTCGTCCAATCCAATCGAATTCACAGCGGGAGGTGCCACAACCGCTTAGCCAGGTGATCGTGACAACCAGCGGGACCACCTTGACTCCAGAGCCCTTGAAGATTCCAGCAACGATGGTGGCGGCGGGAATGCGTTCGGTGTCTTTCGATTGGGCTTTTGATAACGCGCTCTATAACGCATTGGGGCTCTCTGCCGAACAAATCCAATCCATTCAAGCAGCCATCCGCGAAACAATCTCCGCGATGAAAAACCAGCAACTCGTCATGGTCGAGAAAGTCTCAGATGAGCAAGGCGGGGAATACATCCGCATCCCGTCTTTGGGTGCCGCATCCAGCCAATTCTCGGACTCTCTCATCCAACGCATCACTCAGATTTCCGATTCCGGTGCAGCAGGGATCATTCGCTTTGCGTTGACGGAGGAAACTTGTGATTTCGGCAATTACGAGCACGACTTGGCGATTATCCAACTCCCAGAGGAGGTGAAAAAGAATCCGAAATATGAACGCGAGTATCATTTCCAGGAGCGCGTGATTAAAGATCAAATCCCGGTGAAGTGGCGCGGGTGTGGCATGGGTGAGCAGTTGTTCAATGAGCGGTACCTTTCCTTCATCGAAGCGGCACTTCGAAAATCCCCACCGCCATGATCTCTCGCAACTTGATCGTCTGGCTCATCAACTTGATTCTCGGGATCTGCATCTGGTGGCAGTGGCAGGGAACACGAACCGACTCGGGGTTGTCGGACAGTTTTGCTCCTCCATCCAATTCCACCTCCATTGAAAGTCCTCAGAACATCAGTGTGCAATCAACGTCCGCGACCGTCGATGCTGGCAGTGATAAATCGCTGCAAGTTTCCACCGCTCTGTTGAAGCTCGTGGAAGAACAATCCCCTGAGACTGCGGATCGAGACCCCTTTCTACCCAAGACCTTTGATGAGATGGGTCTCAGCCCTCAGAGCGCGGGCATTGCAGACGCTTTGAATCGTGTCTTGCTGCATGGGGCGAAATTGGAGACCCAGTTTGCTGCCATGGGCCAAAATGCCCTTGGCGAAAAAGTTCTGAGCCTGCAAGCTCCACCGACGGCAATTCAAGAAATTGAAGCCCTCAGCATGGAAGCTCTCTCGCTTCACATCCCTCAGGATCAGGCGCGCTTCCTCTGGCATTATTTGAAGAAGAAACTGACGGGCAATCTGGGAATGAGCGAGTTTACGATCACGCGGCATGATGATGAACCATCGGGTGAGAAGCAGTTCGTCGTTCGCATCGTTGGAGCAATTGGCGGCGGAAGCGAACGCTGCGAACCGATCAACTCCACGATCATTCAAGAATGCTATGGTCATCTGACCGCAAAGTTTCGTGAGTGAGCTTACGGAACGGCACCACCTGCCCGGGAGGTGGATGGTAACAGTTTACGACTGAGACGGATCGTGTTAATCATTCCTCCATCATGCCCACCCCCCTCGAACTCTACCTCGACTTCCTCCGCTTCCCCAGCATCTCCACAGATGCCGCCTACGCCGACGATGTGAAACGCTGCTCCGAGTGGCTCGCCGCCCAGTGCACTGCCAGCGGACTCACCACCACCATCCATCCCACCGCCCGGCACCCCATTGTCGTCGCCAGAAATATCCACAAGCCCGGCCGCCCCACCGTCCTCCTCTACGGCCACTACGACGTCCAGCCCGTCGATGACCCCTTCAACGTCTGGCGCAGCAAACCCTTCGACCCCCAGATCGAAAACGGCATCGTCTACGCCCGCGGCGCCACCGACAACAAAGGCCAGCTCATGGCCCACCTCTGCGGCCTCGCAGAAACGATGCGCCAGCACGCCGACCTCCCCGTCAACCTCATCGCCCTCTTTGAAGGCGAAGAAGAAATCGGCAGCCCCAACCTCGCTCCCTTCCTCGAAGCACACCGCGCAGACCTCGCCTGCGACATCATCGCCATCTCCGATACCGGCATGGTCGCCCCCGGCGTGCCCACCTTCACCTACGGCCTCCGCGGCATCACCTGCCTCGAAGTCACTCTCCACGGCCCCAGCGTCGACCTCCACTCCGGCATCTTCGGCGGCACCGTCGCCAACCCCGCCACCGCCCTCGCCCGCCTCATCGCCACCCTCCATGACGAAAATGGCCACATCGCCATCCCCGGCTTCTACGATACCGTCGCCCCCCTCCAGGACTGGGAACGCCAAGCCTGGAAACGCCTCGAAAATATCGAAGAAACCCTCACCCTCACCGGCGTCCCCGCCCTCTTTGGCGAAGCCGGCTACAGCGACCTCGAACGCCGCTGGGCCCGCCCCACCGCCGAAGTCAACGGCATCGGCGGCGGCTACCAAGGCCAGGGCTCCAAGACCGTCATCGGCACCAACGCCTTCGCGAAATTATCCTTCCGCCTCGTCCCCCATCAAGACCCCGCCACCATCCAGGCGCTCATCCTCCAGCATCTGGAGAAACACACCCCCCCCGGCGTCCGCGCAGAGATCCACACCGGCCACCACGGCAAACCCTACGCCATGGACCCCCACAGCCCCTTCGGCCAGGCCGCCCAGCGCGCCCTCACCGCCACCTTCCCCAGCCACCCCCTCGCCCTCATTCGCGAAGGCGGCAGCATCCCCATCGTCCAATCCTTCCGCGACATCCTCCATGCCGAGACCCTCCTCCTCGGCCTCGCCCTCCCCGACTGCCAAGCCCACGCCCCCAACGAAAACTTCCCCCTCGCCAACTTCCAAGCCGGCCAGAAACTAAACCAACACCTCCTCCAAGCACTCGCCGAAGTGTAGCGCAAAGCCCCTTCCTCAGAAAAAGGACGTGAAATAGAGGTAGAGAGCATAGAAAAAGCTCACCACACAGACCACCGTGGCCAGATCCCTTCCGTAGTCGCTATACCTCCAGTAGTTCTCGCTGTAGCCCCAGAAATAGTTGAAATGCACAGCCACCCCCAAGGCGATGTAGGCAACCGCAAGCCAAACTCCTTCCGTGCCTAGGAACTCAATGGTATCGGTATCAGAGGAACTGTTGATAAGATAAAGCAACGTGTTCCCGCGATGGAGACACACAACCCCAAAAATGATCGGCACCGCCGCCAGACCAAGCCCCTTCACCAACTGCGTCTGCAAAGCATCGGGCGGGTGGTCAGAAGGAAAATCTTTACGGCTCATGGCAATTCCTCAGCGGTCTTGGTTAAGCTCCTCCGCGCCTGCTCTCTACTCGTTCCGCAATAAGCCCAAAGCTCAAGCAGCGTGAGCACTGGAAACCAAAGGATGCCGGAAAAAATGGCGAGCCAAAACAAGGATGGGAGGCGGGAAACAAAACCGGCAAGATCCTTGGGAGACTCCAGCAGCACCGCCCAGAGAACAATGGCAAGGAACCCGGAAATCAGCAGGCCCAACACTTGCGTTGGCGTTCGATGAATCGGCAGAATTCTTCGGATCAGACACACGTGCAGCAAGAGACCGCCTGCGACAGCCCCCAAACCAGACAAAAAGGGATAAGGTCGCAAGGAATGCCCCTCTCCGCTCAATAACATGAGTAAGATCTGCCCGCCCGCAGTCAGCCCCACCGAAAAGGCCATCAGCAACACCACCGCCACGACTTTGCGCTTCTCAAACATTCGCCACCAAACTACCCACCCCCCGCCTCTCCGTCAAGCCGCGCGCCGCCCCACCCCCTACGGAAGCGCTGATTAAAGATTCAGGGGAACTTTGAGGCGCTGGGAATCTGAGAGCGCCAGGGCCATTCATCAGCCCCAACGGGAGCGAGGGTTCTCCAGGGCAACGCCCTGAAACATGCCAGCCCAGGGCAACGCCCTGGGTCAAGATCCCCATGGAAGGTAGCCCTGAAGGGGCGGCACAGGCGCCACCACCCCGGATGGGTCGCCCCTTCAGGGCTGAGATTCCCTTCCTTGGCAACCCAGGGCGTTGCCCTGGGCTGGCATGTTTCAGGCCGTTGGCCTGAAAGGCACCCTGCTTAAATCAGCGCTCCCCTACCACTTCACCCCCCGCACCGATGCCGCTTCCGCGCTATCCTGCCCGTATTGGCCTTTCACCGCATTTTTGAGCGCTTGGAATTTCACTTGGAGGCTTTTGGGGCCGGTGTAGAGGGCCTGGCGTTTTTGGCGGTTGGTTTTCAGGGTGCTTTGCAGGGTGGCGATGGAGGTGTTCAGGGATTTGAGCTGGTTGAGCAGCGTCGTCAGCGTCGTCGGGGAAATATCCACCGGCACCCCCAGCGACCAGTTCGGCGCGCCCGACGCGATGCCCATGAGCTGCTCAAAAAGCAACGCCGTCTCCGCAAACGCCTGCCCCCCCTTCCCCCGCGTCACCGAAGCCTCCGGGAAAAGCCCCTGCGCCGCCCCCTTCCCCTTCGGCGCACGCATCCCCCGCAGCCGATCCGCCACCAACTTCGCCGCCCCCCATTCCGCCACCCACGCCTCATTGCTCTTCAGCCTCCCCACGATCTGCGTCCCCCGCTTCTTCATCGTCTTCACCAGAGCACTCCGCGTCTCAGCACTGGTAGTGAGGCTCCCCTCCTGAGTCGCTATCAAAACATTGATGGTGCTGATGGAAGTAAGAAAGGAAGTGAAGGAAGAAATGGTTAGCAGAGTATCCGCAGGATTAAAAGCAGGAGAAAACCCATTAATCATGCTCTTCAACAAGTCAGCCCGACTGTAACGTTCGATAAAAGATTCTCCTCCCATGGTAATAAAGATTCAGATTAGGGAAAAAAAGTAAGCTCCTTTTTGAAAATGTCAACCGCAATGATAACTCCGCATTTAAATATTAGACTCAAAACATCTCACCCATTATCAAAAACATTTCTCCCAATTTCACAATCACTCTCCCCGGTCCAACATTTCCTTCTACTTGTTCTAGAATTTACCTCGCCTTTTTCAATTCCTCACTTTCCACCTTCACCTTTCTATCCCCCAGTTCCACTTCCCAACTCTCCCTTTTCCCCTTCAAGCCCACCCTACCCACTTTATTCCAACCCCTTCCTAAAAACCACTCTCCCTACCTCACTTCTTCCTCAACGGCTCCATCATTTTATCGATCTTGGCTTGCGCCTGCTCCTCCGTGTCGCCCAATCCTATAAGTGTGCCGCGGTAGTTGATTTGGTAGAAATATAATTTGGAGTCTTGGATTTTTGTTTTTACCTGGCAGTCGATCTCTACTTGCAGCGCTTTTCTGTCAATGGGCTCTGCTTCCTTTTGGCGGTTTAGATCTAGGAGAAAATTTCCTAGGTTGAACAAACTTTCCGATAACCGGTGGCTGTCGCTGCCGATGGTGGTTTCCTGGGGTTTGTTTTTGCCAAGGGTGTCTTCACAAACGTCTACCATGTCGCGCAGAAGGGACTCCGCATCCGCCAGTTTGCCTGTTAAGCACAGGATGCGAACGAGCGCATCGTTGGTTTCGGCGCTGTCTGGGGATGGCTTGCCGAATTGGGCGTCGTTCTGGGCGAGGATTTCACGGAAGAGGGCTTCGGCTTTGTCATACGCGCCGAGCGCTTGATGGGTCCAGGCGGCCTGTTTCGCTGTTTTGGACCACCTCTGAGCATCTGCAACTTTATCACAGAGAGCGAGGGCCTTCTCGTAGGCAGTGAGTGCTTCGCGGTAAGCGAATTTTTCACGCTGGAGGTTTCCTTCATTGTACAATTCGGTGAACGCGTCGGTTTTCTCGGCAGGCTTGGCAGTTGCCGGGGGTTTGGGCGTGGGAGTTTGCTTTTCCTCACAGGCGCTCATGAGCAGGCAGAGTGCGAGGAGGGTGCGCGGGAGCATGGTGGCCATGGGCGGGAGTGTAAACGGGATGGGCGCGGGGGGCAAGGGCGGGGGGAGTGGCCAGAGGGTGGCCCCCTCGGCTTCAAAATCCCGCTCCCGGCCTCACTTTTTAGAGAGCGGCTCCATGATTTTATCGATCTTCTCCTGCGCCTGCTCTTCCGTGTCGCCCATTTTGAGGAGGAGGTTGCGGTAGGAGGCTTGCAGGGAGTTGATGCCGGTGTTCGTGGTCTTGGTTTTGATTTGGCAGGCCACTTCGACTTGCAATGCTTTGCGAATGAGGGGCTCTGCTTCGTCAAAGCGCTGGGAGCTTTCCAGCAGGACTCCGAGGTTTTCCAGGCTGCTGCTCAACAGGCGGCTGTCCCTGCCGCTGTTGCGTTCCTCGGGGGTGTTCCTGGCGAGGTTTGCTTCATGGATGGTTACCAATCGGCGCTGGAGGGAGGCGGATTCGGTGACGTCGTTGCGCAGTGAAAGGAGGGAGAGGAGGGAGTCGATGGTGTCCAGGGTCTCGGGGGAGTCCTTGCCGATGTATCGTTCGTTATGGGCGAGGATCTCGCGGTAGAGGGCTTCGGCCTGGTCGTGTTTGCCGAGTTGTCGAAGGGTCCAGGCGGCATCTTTGGCGGTATTGGACCAGGGGAGGGGGTAGGCGGTTCTATCACAAAGGGCGAGGGCGCTTTGGTAGGCGGCGAGGGCTTCGCGGTAGGCGAATTTGCTGCACAGGGCTGTTCCTTCCTCGTTGAGAGCCTTGAATCTCGCCGCGCGCTCTTTGAAGGTGAGGGTAGGTTGCTTATCCGTGCAGGCACTCATGAGCAGGCAGAGTGCAAGGAGGGTGCGTGGGAGGAGCATATCCATGGGGCGGAGGATACACAGAGGGGGCGGGGTTGGCAAGGGTCCCGGCGGTGGCCCATGGGGGGCGGATGTTTCCTGAAGGCTGCGGGGCGGGCCTCACCTTTTGGCGACCGAATGCATCATGGCATCGATCTTTTCCTGGGCCTGCTCCGCTGTGTCGCCCATTTTGACGAGGGTGGAATGGTATTTGTCCATGGCGTCATAGAGGGAGGCGTCCATTTTCTTGGTTTTCGCATGGTAGCCGATCTCCACCTTCAAGGCGCGCCTGATGAGGGGCTCCACTTCCTTGAGGGGCTTGGATTGTTCAAGAAAGGTGCCGAGGCTGGTGAGGCTGCTGGTGAGCTGGTGGGCGCATCTGCCGATGCCGGCTTCCGGATAGTGCTTTCTGCGGAAGGCGCTCTCATTCAAGGCGACCATGCGGCGCAGGAGGGTCTCCACTGCGACGTAGTCGCCCCGCAACCAAAGGAGGTGGGCGAGGTTGTCTGCGGTGTCGGCGCTCTCCGGGGAGGTCTTGCCGAAGTGTTTGTTGTTCTGGGCGAGGATTTCGCGGTAGAGGGCGACGGCGCTTTCAGGATCGCCGAGGCTTTGATGGGTGAAGGCGATCTGTTTGGCGATGTCTGACCAGAGGTGGGCGTCTTTGGATTTGCCGCAGAGGGCGAGGGCTTGCTGGTAGATGGCGAGGGCGTCGGTGTTGGCGAAGTTGCGGCGCTGTTCGTTGCCCTGGTTGAGGAGGAGTTGGATTCTCTCTGCGCGGGTGTTTTTCGCGGGGGGAGTTTTCTCTTTCTGGCAGGCGGTGAGGAGCAGGCAGAGTGCGAGGAGCGTGCGGGGAAGCAGGGTGGCCATGTGTACTGACTATAACATGAAGGGTGCATTTGGCAAGGGCGGGGGGATGCCCATGAAGATGGCCGGCGCCGCGATGCTGGTGGGACTGGCTGCCATCGCAGACGCCGGTCCGACGGGGGTTTTTTAATTTCTGTCGAAAAATTCCACCTTCCCGGTGTCGAGATGATAAATGCCGGCGGTAATCTGGAGTTTACCCTGGCGTTCGAGGTCGCGCAGGATGGTGCTGCGTTGCCGGATGAGCTGGGTGACGTATTTCACATTTTCCTCGGCCACGCGGTTTTCAAAGGCCGGACCTTGGTGGGCGGCGTGGGGATCCGCGAGGACTTTCCTGACTGAGGGCTTGATTTTATCGACCAGTCCGGTGACGTGGCCGAGCTTCACGTTGGCACAAGCGCCGCCGACCGCGCCGCAGCCGGTGTGGCCCACGACGACGATGGCCTTGGCACCAGCCTTGGCTGCGGCGTATTCGAGGCTGCCGAGGAGGTCGTCGTTAAGGACATTTCCCGCGACGCGGGCGCTGAAGATGTCGCCAATGCCCTGGTCGAAAATGATTTCATTGGAGGCGCGGGAGTCGATGCAGCCGAGCACGGCTGCGAAGGGATACTGGCCGGCTGCGGTCTTCCGAGCCTGGGCCTGGAGATCGCGGTGTTTGCCGTGGCCTGAGACGAAGCGGTCATTCCCCTGTTTCAACGCTTCCACGGCCTGGGCTGGTGAAAGGGAGGCTTGGGACTGCTTGGTTTGGACGACGGAGGTGGCACAGCTGGAAAGGAACAGGGCTGCGCTGAGGGACAGGAGGGCGGTGGTGGTGTGGATGGGGTGTTGCATGGGTATGGGTGTTGTGGGTGATGGGCGGTGCGGTGCGGGGCGTCATGCGTTGAGCAGGAACTTGGCCACGCCGTGGTAGAGAGGGATGCCGAGGACGATGTTGAAGGGAAAGGTGATGGCCAGGGAGGAGGTGAAGTAGTAGGCGGGACTGGCGGTGGGCAGGGCGATGCGGATGGCGGCGGGGGCGGGGGCGGCGATGTAGGAGGCACTGGCGGCGAGCGTGGCCAGCACCGTGCTGCCGCCCAGCCCCAAGCCGCACCATTTCCCCAGCAGGGCCCCAAGGCACCCGTGCAGGATGGGCATGACAATGGCAAAGGCCACGAGCCTCCAGCCCGCAGCCTTTAAATCACCCAGCCTCCGGCCGGTGACGAGCCCGACTTCGAGCAGGAAGAGGGTGAGCACGCCTTTGAATGGGGCATCGAACATGGGTGCCACCTGATCGAAACCCTTTTTGCCGCAGGCCAGTCCGATGGCCAGGCCGCCGAGGAGGAGGATGATGCCCTTGCCGGTGAGCAGATCGTGGAGCAGGTGCTTGAACTCGCCGGGAGCGGAGTCGCCACCGCCCCTTTTTCTCAAGGCCAGAAACACCGCGACGATGATGGCGGGGGCTTCCATGATGGCAAGCAGGGCGGGGACGAATCCCTCCACAGGCACCCTGGCATTCTCCAGAAATGCCAGGGCCGCACTGAACGTCACCGCGGAGACCGATCCATAATGGGCGGCAATGGCCCCGGCATTGATGGAATTCAGCCGGACAAAACCTTTCAAGATATAAAAGCACCACACCGGAATCACCACGCTGAGCAGAATGGCGCTGAGCAGCGGCCCGCCCACCACGGAAAGGCTCAGGCCTTCCAGCTTCATGCCTCCCTTGAGGCCGATGGCGAAGAGCAGATAGATCGTCAGCGCCGACTGCAGCTCGTCCGGGAACTTGAGGTCGCTCTTGATGAGCGTGGCGACAATCCCCAGCACAAAGGCGAGGACCATGGGGGAGAGCAGACTGGCGGTGAGGGATTGGATGAGTTCCATGAGGGGGCTGGTGGGGACTTGCGTGTTGAGGGTTTCTGGTGTTTATTTGCTGGAATAGAAATACATGAACTGTTATTCATGTATTTCACCGCATTTGTCTCCTGTCCAATTTAAAATGAAAAAATCTGCCGCACCCAGTCCGCCGCCCTCCGGCTGGACGTTCTTCACCAATCACGCCCACGTGCTGCTCAGCCTGGCCTCGGATCCGGAGATGCGCCTGCGCGACATCGCCACCTCCGTGGGCATCACGGAACGCGCGGTGCACAAGATCATTTCCGAACTCGAAGCCGGCGGCGTGCTCAAACGCGAACGTCAGGGCCGCCGCAATGTCTACACCCTCCACGGCAAACTCCCGCTGCGCCACGCCATCGAGTCGCACTGCACGGTGCAGGGTCTGATCCGCTTCGTGCTGGACTCGAAGCCTTCACGACGCTGAGCACCACGCTACCAGATGGTGGCGCGTTTGGCGGGGGGGAGGTACATTTTGCTTTTGGGGGGGATGTGGAAGGCGTCGTACCAGGGTTGGAAGTTTTGCAGGGGGGCGATGGCGCGGAGGTGGTCGGGGGCGTGGGAGTCGCTGGCCATGCGTTTGCGGATGATGGCGGACTGGGCGAGTTGCATCCAGCTCTGGGTGTAGCTGAGGAAGTAGCGTTGCTGGGGGGTGAAGCCGCCGATGGTGGCGGTGGGGGGTGGGTTTTCTTTGAGGGCGCGCTGGAGGGCTTCGTAGGCGAGGACGATGCCGCCGAGATCCGCGATGTTTTCGGGGAGGGTGAGTTTGCCGTTTACTTTGATGCCCGGGAGGCCTTCGCGGCGGTTGAAGTCCTGGATGAGGACGTCGGCGCGGCGGTTGAATTCGGCGGCGTCGGCGGGGGTCCACCAGTCTTCGAGGTTGCCGGAGGCGTTGAATTTGCGGCCTTCGCTGTCGAAGCCGTGGGTCATTTCATGGCCGATGACGGCGCCGGTGGAGCCGTAGTTGATGGCGTCGTCGAGGGTGAGGTCGAAGAAGGGTGGCTGGAGGATGCCGGCGGGGAAGACGATCTCGTTGTTGTTCTGGTTGAAGTAGGCGTTGACGGTGGGGGCGGTCATGGCCCACTCGTCGCGGTCGACGGGCTGGCCGACGCGGCGGAGCTGGAACTGGGAGTGCCAGAGGGCGGTGCGCTGGAGATTGCCGTAGTAGTCGCCGGGGAGGATTTGGAGGCCGTCGTAGGTTTTCCATTTATCGGGGTAGCCGAGCTTGGCGTGGAATTTGTCGAGCTTGAGGAGGGCTTTGTCGCGGGTGGCGGGGCTCATCCAGGTGGCCTGGCGGATGTGGTCGGCGTAGGTGGCTTTGAGGTTGGCGACCATTGTTTCCATGCACTGCTTGGCAGCGGGGGGAAAATGCTTGGCGACGTAGAGCTGGCCGAGGGCATCGCCGAGCGAGGCATCGGTGATCTTGACGGCGCGTTTCCAGCGGGGGCTTTGTTCCTGCTGGCCTTCGAGGACTTTGCCGTAGAAGGCGAAATTTTCGTCGGCGGCGGCTTGGTGGAGGGAGGGTGAGGCGTTGCTGAGGATGTTCCAGCGGACGTAGGTCTTCCAGTCGGCGAGGGACTCTGCGGCGAAGAGTTTGGCGGCGGCGGCGAGGAACTCCGGCTGGCCGAGGACGAGGGTGGTGGGGTGGAACGTGAGGCCTTTCCAGAAGGAGGGCCAGGGGAAATCCGGGGCGAGGGCGGTGAGTTCCGCATCGGTGAGCTTGTGGTAATTTTCCACGGCATCGTTGAGGTCCTCGGCGGGTTTGGAAACTTTGGCGAGGGCGGTCTCCAGGCGCACGATGGTGGCGGCATGGGCTTGGGCGGCGGGGGGATCATCGCCTGCGAGGGTGAAGATTTTCTCCACATGGGAGGTGTAGGCGGAGAGGACTTTTGCGAAGTCGGCGTGAAGATAATAATCGCGATCCGGCAGGGACAGCCCGCCCTGCGTAATGTGGAAGGCGTAGCGGTCGCTCTCACGGGCATCGGCATCGACATACCAGCCGAAGAGCGTGCTGTCGCCGTGGAATTGGAAGGCGCCCATGAGTTCGGCGAGGGAGGATTTATCTGTGATGGCTTCGATGCTTGCCAGATCCCCCGCCACGGGAGTCCAGCCGAGTTCATTCATTTTCGTCTCGTTCATCGCCGCCGCAAAAAACGGCCCCACCAACGCCTCCGGCCCGCCACCGGAGCCCGCCGCCACTGCATCACAAATCGCCCTCAGTTGCGCCGCATTTCTCTCCATGAGATACTCCGTCGGTCCCCACGATGCCCGATCCGACGGAATCTTGTTTTGTTTCAACCAGGTGCCGCAGGCATAACGAAAGAAATCCTCCTCCGGCGCCACCTTGAGATCCATGTGATCCAGCGAGAATCGAAATTCCGGCAATTCCGCGCGGGAGACGGAGAGCAGGAAGCAAAACGATAGCAGGGTGACGAGGCGCATGGTGGGCTGGGAAAGTGGGGAATTGACGCGGTGGCCCGGCACCCTTACCGATGGTGGCCAAACTCTCCATATGAAATCCACTCTCCTCTCGCTTTTCGTCACCGCCGGCCTCGGCGCCACCGCGCTTGCGTCCACGTGCTACGTTTATGTCGGCTCCTACACCAAGGGACCGGATGGTGGCATTTCCCTGCTGAAAATGGACGAGGCCACTGGCAAGCTCGAAAATTTGGGAGTCGCCGCCGCCGCTCCCAATCCGTCGTTTCTTGCCGTCGATGCCAAGGGGGATTTTCTTTACGCCATCTATGAGAACAGTCCCGGAGCCGTGGCCGCCTATCGCATCGACCGCACCACCGGCAAGCTCACGTTCCTCAATAAGGAGAGCGCCAGGGGCGACGGCCCGTGCCACATCATCGTGGACAAGGGACGCAAGAATGTGCTCGTCTCGAACTACGGCAGCGGCAGCGTGGTCTGCCTGCCCATCAGGGACGATGGCAGTCTGGCCCCGGCGAGTTCCTTTCACCAACATACGGGCACGGGGCCCAACAAGGAACGCCAGGAAGCCCCGCACGCGCATGGGGCGTATCTGAGTGCCGATGAAAAATTCGCCCTCGTCGCCGATCTTGGAATGGATCGCGTGGTTGTTTATCATTTCAATTCCGCCAAGGGCCTGCTCACGAAAAATGATCCCCCGGCCGGAATCATGGCCCCGGGATCCGGGCCGCGCCATGGAACATTCAGTCCGGATGGATCGAAATTTTACGTCATCAACGAAATGGCCTGTTCGGTCACCGCGCTCACTTGGAATGCCAAGGCTGGGACTCTCACGCAGTTCCAGGACCTGCCCACCACGCCCAAGCCCGTGCCCGGCAATAGCACGGCGGAAATTGCCTTTCATCCGAATGGACACGTGCTCTACGGCTCCAACCGCGGCGACAACAGCATTGTGCGCTACTCTGTGGACAAGGACGGAAAGATGAAATTCGAGGACACCACCAGCACTACCGGACCCGTTCCGCGTGGCTTCGCCGTTCATCCGTCCGGCAAGTGGATGATTGCCGGCGTGCAGGATGAGAACAAGGTGGTGACGTTTGCGGTGGACCCGGTTTCCGGAAAACTCACATTACATGGCGAAACCACCGCCGTCGGCATGCCGGTGTGCATCGCCTTCCTCCACATTCCCTGAGGACCGCCCGATTGCGATGAGATCCGTAGCCTGTTATTGCCATGATTTTCTCAAGCCGGACATGCAGCATGTGTATCGGCAGATCGTATCGTTGAAAGACTGGAAGCCCTTCGTCATCTGCCAGAACCGCGAGAACGCCGCGACCTTTCCCTTTTCGGATAAAAGCACCACCGTCCTCCCCAAGCCTCCCTGGCGCTGGCTTCGTCGCCAATGGGCAAAACATGTGCGCCGCGCGCCGCTGACGATTTCCACCGGCCGGGTGATTGAACTATTGAAGGAGGTCTATCGTCACGATTCGGAAGTCGTGCATATTTATTTCGGCCACATCGCCATCCAGTTGCTGCCTTTTATCCAGGCCTGCCCCAAGCCCGTGGTGGTTTCCTTTCATGGCGCGGATGTTGGGGTGGATGCGGAAAAGCCTGCGGCACGTGCTGCGTTGGAGGAGATCTTTCGCCGCAGCACATTGATTCTGGCGCGCTCGGAGTCGCTCATGGAGGGGCTTAGGAAGTTGGGCTGCCCGCCGGAGAAGTTGCGACTGCAACGCACCGGCATCCCCCTGAACGAATGGCCGTTGCAACTGCGTCCGTGGCCGGAAGACGGGGCGTGGCACTGGATGCAGGCATGCCGGTTGGTTCCCAAAAAAGGCCTGCGCACCACGCTCGCGGCCTTTCGCATGGTGGCGGAAAAATTTCCCCAAGCCCGACTGACGCTCGCCGGCGACGGACCCATGCGGGAGGAACTGGAGTCGCTCGTGGCCCAATGGGGGCTGAAGGACCGCGTGCATTTCCCGGGATTCCTGTCCCAGGCCGATCTTCGCAAACTCACCTATCAGGCGCACCTGTTTCTGCATCCAAGCGAAACTCCCGCAGATGGAAATCGCGAGGGCGTTCCCAATTCCATGCTGGAAGCCATGGCCAGCGGACTCCCGGTGCTGGCGAGTCTCCACGGCGGCATCCCCGAAGCCGTGACGCACGGCGAGAGTGGATGGCTTGTGGCGGAGGGCGATGCCGCATCGCTGGCCCAGGGTGCCCTGGAGATCATGCAGCAACCCCGGCTCTACGAATCCATGGCCCGGGCCGCCAGCGCCACCGTCATGAAAAAATTTGAGCGCGTGAGACAGACGGCAGTTCTTGAATCGTTCTACGAAGAGTCCTGCGCCCTTGCGGTCCGCTGATCACCTCTCGCGAGTCGCGCACACGGCATCGAGGTCAAAGCCGGAACTGCCCGTGCCGGAAAGAGGTTGGAAAGCAGGATCATTTTCGTGCCGGATCAAATCGCCCCCGGCATCATCCTGCAGCCAGGCATCGCCAGTGGATTGAATGCGCACAAAACGAATCCACGTGAGCCCGGTGCCCGCCAGCGCCCCCTCCAGATTGAAACTGTCTCCGCCGCTGCGATTCGGATCCGTGGGGTCCTCGCCGGTTGTGGCATTGCGGCCCGCGATGCCACGGGCGTAATAAAAGGGATTGCGCGTGTTCACAGGCGATCCGTCAGCCGGAGGCAGGACATCGCAGGGAATCCGATGCCACTCGCCTGGAAACAGCGCCACACTGACAATGGCGGCCTCCATGAATCGTTGATTGGGGTCACCACCAATGAAGAAAACATTTTCAAACACCGTCAGATCCTCACCGCCGCCCAGCTCCACAATGTTGTCCGTGAAAGCCAGTTCAATGAAACCGCCGCCGCCAATCGTGGCACCAAGCGACGCCACCTCCGTGGCTTTCGTGGCTGGCGAAAATGTGCTCCGGCCATCCGGAGGCCCGGTGACGTTGGTGGAAATTTTGCTGGCGCCATAGGCCTTTGCAGAAAGCGGACGATAGGCTGTAACCACGTCCACATAAGGATCACCGCGCACTCCGGCCTCTCCACGCTGCAAGGACATTGGCAGCACATTCACACGCTTGGAAGCGATGGGTTGTAGATTTCCATCCTCCATCACGACCGAAAGTTCATACAACGGCGAGGCTCCAGTGGGAACCTGATGATCGACAAAATTGCTGCCCGACCCCTCATAAATCACCGCCTCATCACGCCGCACCACAAAACGCTCCGCGGCACCGCGCATCAGGGATCGCACGGCTGCTGGCGACCAGGCCAGTCCAACCTTGCGTGCGCTGGGAATCGCGGTGAGGAGATCGCTGACCGCGAGGCGGAATGTTTTCTGAAACGTCGCTTCCTCGGCATCGCGCACCATGAGCGTAAAGGTGGCGAGTTCCTCCACGCCGCCAGCGACGCCACTCAAAATTCCATCCGCTCCCAGCTGTCCGGAACCCTGTGGCAGCGCGCCCTGCGTGATTTCCCAGGTGTATGGCTCCATGCCACCGGAGGCTTCAAACACTGTCTCGTAAGCCTCCCCCGGCGCGACACTTGGCAGCGCGGCATCCGTGAGGATCTCCAGCGAATATTGCACTTTCAAAACCATTTCCCGACCCACCCGCACGTTCTGCTGGTCCGTCACCGTGATGGTGAGTGGAAAGTCTCCGGCTTCCGACGTCGTCCCAACCAACTTCCCGTCAGCCTCCAGTTGCAGGCCTTGCGGCAAAACTCCCGAACTGCTCCAACGATACGGCACAACGCCACCCTCCGCTTCCATCGCCAGCATCAAAGAGGCCTCCGGCTCCTGCACCGGCAGGGATTCCGTCAGCATCGTCAGCGCCTTGGCCGGACGAATCACCAGCGGCATTTGTACGGAATTTTTCGCCCCATCTGCATCCGTGACGGAAAGTGCGAGCACCGTCGTGATTGGTTCTGCGCTGATGCCATTGAGTTTTCCGCTGGTGGCTTCGAAGGTAAAACCAGCGGCGGCTGGATTCATCGTCGCCTCCCAACGATAGGGCGGAGTGCCGCCGATGGCCTCGGATTGATAAGCGTAAGCCTCGTTCACCATTCCCTGCGGTGCCGGACCGGAGGCAATGGCCAGCGGCAGAATATTCAGGGTCGGCCTGCCCTGGGATGATTGGGCAGTCTGGGAATAAACCGGAAACCAGACGCCATTCTTTTTCACCGCACGTTGCAGCCCCTCGCCCGCCTCGCCATCGATGGAACTCAATCCCCTTGGCAGCGCATGAGGATCGAACTGCTCCTCTTGAGTCTGCGATTTCTCCAACCTCCCATCCGTCGCAGCGGCATCAGACCCCGGAATTGTATTTCCAGAAATCGATTCCGAGGATGCCTGTTCATCGGAATCAAATCCGCTGAACAAATCGGCGGCGAATTGCCGCAATGGCGCGCCCATATTTGTAAATATTCCAACCCCACCCATCGTCACGCAGCCCAGGCAAATCAACCAAGGCAGCCAGCGGGATCGGCGGCGATTTTTCATGGGAAAGGTTGGGTGATGCGCAGCCGGAGAAATCTTTTCGTTCGGCTCGTGGTGGTGAAAACATCGCGCACACTTACTTGAATCAGTCCGGCAGCGGGCGTTTCCGTGATGGTCGGGGGCGGTGTGGAAATGGCTTTCGTAGGGCCGCCAACCTCGCTTGCCGCCAACTCCGTCCATGGTCCACTCAAGGCATCCGCACCCTCCACCGTGTAGCGAAGGTCGGTGCGCAGGGGATCGCGTGGAAAGGCGAGCGTAAGTCGCGACGCGGTGAGACTCACGGACATCGGTGCCGTTTCAGCGATCAACGGCGAGGTATGCAGTGCGTATTCAAGCAGATTGCTGCGGCCGTCACGATCCGGATCCGCCAGCGCCCCCCACACTGCGGATTCGGTGGCTGGCGGCAGGGAGCCAAAATGAAAGGCCTGCCACGACGCCAGAGTTTCCGTCACGGTGACGGCACTCAGCGGAGCGATCCCATAAAGGACGGACGTGTCCGGCGTGCCCGCTTCCTCCTGCGCCAGATAGGAAACGTAATTCTCTCCATTTCTGGAAAAAGTCGCCACCTGATAAACCACATCCGTCGCGCCGATGATGGGGGCGTGGTCCGGCACCACCCGCTGCCAGGCTCCATTGGCAGGATCGTAAACTTGCAGGCGACTGTGCTTGGGTCCGCTGGCCCAGAGCCGACCGCGTTGGTCCACCGCAAGGGAGCTGGCGCTGTCGAATTTGAAAAGAGATGCCGCCGAATTTTTGGCAACGGGAGCGGATAAACCTGAAACGATAGCCGCAATGGCAGATTCCACCTGCACGGCGGAGAATTTTAAAACTCGCTCCGCATCGAATTCAAGGGGACTGCCGGGGAGTTCGTAGAGAGTCACGAACACATTGCCCCCTGCATCCACCGCCAGGCCCGCGCTATACGTGCACAACTCCTGAGTCACCAGGCCGGTCTTGCTACCATCCAGCGAAACAAAACTCACCGCATGTTTCCCAGTCGGACCGTTGGTGCCTCCAATCAGCCAGCCCTCGCGGCTCGTGGTGGGCGAATGCCAGTAAGCACAGGCGAAATTTTGTAATGTGGCCAGTGGCGCCGCCTGCAACGAACCAGTCGGATTCAATGCATGCACGCCTGTGTTCAATCCAAAACCTCCCCCCGCACCCACCAGCGCGGACGTGGCATTCCGCACGGCGATGAAACTGGGATCGGGCTCCACGCCATTTAAATTCAGATTCGTTCTCCCAGGCTGGGACCAGGAATTTTGCGCGCTGATTTGCCCCTGGAATCCCAGCAGAAATCGCCCGTCGGGCAAATGCGCCAGCGCCGTGGCATTGATGAGATCCACCGCAAAGGTGCCCACGGTTATCGTCTGCCAGGTGGAACGATTGATGACGCCGATGGCATCCAGATCAAAACCGGCGGTCTGCGCGTTGGGATAGGGATCATAGATGCTGTGACCATCGCTGTCGTGCGCCGAACCATCGCCTATCACATCCACCAGACGCACGTAGGCCGCATCGCTCAGACCAACGTCCGCCAGGTCATAAGGCTCCCCGTAGGGTTGGCGATATTTGCAGCCCAGCCCGACGAGGTTCGTCGGGTCAAGGGAGCCGAACGAATTCACTGCGGAGGGAGTCAGCGAATGGTTCGGAAATCGCACGTAGTTCACCCCATCGCGCGAGACCTCGACGAAAGCGCATTCAATAAAAGTATCGGCGAGCGCATTTTCAAAGATCACAAAATCCGCCCCCGGACCATTCTTGATGAACCCTGGAAAGCCCAGGGTGATGGTGCCTCCCTCTCCCAGGCAAGTGACATGCGCGGGATCGGATGTCGCCGGCCCCAGCGCTTTTGACGTGTCCTGCCACTGCGGCAGACAATCGGTGCCCACCTGATAGGAAATCACGCGGTCCGCCCATGCCACAATCTGGGGTGCCGTGCGAAGGAGGGCGGTCGTGCCCACCTGCCCGGCCGCCGGGGCATACGGTCCCGCGCACGCAAGGCCACAGGCTGCGAGCCAGATGCAGGCGATGGCGAATGGAAATTTCATCTGCGGGTATAAAATGCCAGCAGCACCAGACCCACGCCCCATAGCATCCCGGGCTCCGGCACGGGAAGGGCGGGAATCGGCGAAGCCGGCGAGGGGCCTGTGAACGTGGAGAGATTAAATTCGCCGTAGGCAAATCCATCCCATGAACCATTCGCCAGGGGTCTGTCAAAAATCCCCGTGCTGGAATCCACCCACGCTCCCCCGTCGAACGGATTACCATTGGGAACCACCGTCAGATTCGGCGACACAATGTGGGAGTTCAGATGAAAATCCACCGGATCATAATAGACGTCGTTGTTCACGACGTAGCCCCAATACGGCCCCGCAGAAGTTGATTGGGATCGCTCAAAAATTCCGTTTCCGTCTGCGTCGAATTCAATCGTGTTGATGAAATTCGTGCTGGGATTGAGGCCCGGAACGCGCAGCCGCGCATCGGCACCAATCACCGCCATCAGCATGTCCGTGCCATTCGGTGTTGCGCCATTGGACCAGCGAAAACCCCAGACGAGAGCCGGGCCGCCGTCAGACCAATCGATGACCAGCGCGGCCCGGTTGGGACCGGAGCCAGCCCAGATTTGAATATCCGTCATCGTGATGGCCGCCTGGGCGGAAGCGCTGAGTAGCAATGCCAGCGCCATCCCGCCGCACCCAAAGACGCGTGAGTTTCTGTTTTTCATGATTTCTTTCCGTTGTGTGTTCGCAGGGATTTCCCGCCCGGAGCTTGCGCGCCGGATGGGATGTGAATGGGGCCACCGTGAAGTATTCTGACTCCTGGCTTCAGACCTCCGCCCCGTCTTCACCCCACCTGTTAAGGGCCGGATTGACTTCATGGGGCATTGTAACCAGTTACAGCAGCGCACACTGTTCCGGGTTCTCACCGGATTCCATGCACGAAGGCTTGGCGCACCGTCAGGTCGATGCCTGCAAGCGCAAGAGAAATTTGGATGGCGGTTGCGCGATGAAAATTTCCGCTGCATGGAAATACGTTCCTCCGCCCGACCAATGCGAATTTCCGACCTCAACCCCGCCCAACAAACTGCCGCCCGAACGACCGAAGGTCCCGTCCTCATCCTTGCCGGAGCCGGCACGGGCAAGACGCGCACGGTCACAACTCGCATCTGCCATCTGCTGGATCAGGGAGTGCCACCCCACGCTATTCTGGCGGTGACCTTTACCAACAAAGCGGCCAATGAAATGCGCGAGCGGGTGGCCGAGAGCACCCCCAAAGGGACAAAATCCAAGCTGATGATCAGCACGTTTCACAGCCTCTGCGTGAAGGTGCTGCGCGCGGACATCGAGCGGATTGGCTATAAGAAAAATTTTACGATTTACACGGGCAGTGACCAGGTCGGGCTGGTTAAAAAGCTCATTACCAAAATGGCGGGACGCGATGAAAAACTAAAGCCTGAGGAGGCCATCGGCCTCTGGAGCCGCCAGCGCAACAAGGGCATCCCGGCCGGCACGGAGGATTCGCTCGTCGTGGCCGTCATGAGTGAATACGCCCGGCAGTTGAAGCTTCTCAACGCGGTGGATTTCGATGACCTGCTGGTGCTGGCCTGTCAGATTCTGCGCAAGAACCCCGACGTTTGTGAGCGATGGAAAAGCCGTTTCCGCTATGTGATGGTGGACGAATTTCAGGACACCAATGCGCTGCAGATGGAGTTGCTGAAATATTTCCTTGGCCCGCATCACAACATCTGCGTCGTCGGCGATGACGACCAGAGCATCTATGGCTGGCGCGGCGCGGAAATTGAAAACATCCTGAATTTCGGCCGCTTCTTTCCAAAGCCCAAGATCGTCACCCTGGAGGAAAATTACCGTTCCACCAACACCATCCTCAACGCCTCCAACGAACTCATTAAGCACAACCGCAACCGCCACCCGAAGAAGCTCTGGAGCAGCAAGGACCTGGGCGACAAGGTCCGTCTCATCTCCATGCCCGGCGATCAGGAGGAGGCGGAGCTGGTGATCGATGAAATCCGCGAACGCCAGATGGTCGACTCCCGTTCGTTTGATGATTTTGCGATCCTCTTTCGCACCAACAGTCAAACCCGCCCCTTCGAAGAGGCCTTGCGGCAATGGAAAATCCCCTACCGCGTGGTGGGTGGACAGAGTTTCTTTGACCGGCGTGAGGTGAAGGATCTGCTGGGGTATCTCCATGTGCTGGCGAATCCAGACGACGATGTGAACCTGCTGCGCATCGTCAACAATCCGCCGCGCGGCATTGGCGAAACCCTGATTGAACAAGCCACCGCCGAAAGCAGGGAGAAAAAGGAACCCGTGCTCAGGACGCTGCACAGTTACGAATTCCGCAGTCTGTTTTCCAACAAGGCCCAACAGTCCGTGGAACGGTTTCTGGAAATGATCGAGCGCTATCGCGAGACCTTAAAGGAGGGGAAAACCCCCGTCTGGGAAATCATCGAAGGCCTGCTGGTCGAGACCGACTACCTCGCCTACCTCCGCCGCACCTGCAAGGAGCCCGAGGAAGCCACCAACCGCGAGGCGGGCGTGCGCGAAGTCATTTCCTCCATCCGCGAACGCATGGTGCGCGGCGTGGATGACCTGAGCGAATTCCTCGGCAGCATGTCGCTCGATGAAGACGCGCGCAGCGAAAGCGGGCAGGAACAACTCGAGCGCAAGAAGGGCGTGAGCCTCATCACCATGCATGCGGCCAAGGGCCTGGAATTCCCCATCGTCTATCTGCCGGGCCTGGAGGAAGGCATCCTCCCGCACCGCCGCAGCATCGAGGAAAACAGCCGCGATGAAGAACGCCGTCTGCTCTATGTGGGCATGACCCGCGCCCAACTCCAGCTCACGCTCACCTACTGCCTCACCCGCACCAAATGGGGCGATAAAGTCCCCTGCAATCCCAGCAGCTTCATCAAGGAACTCGACGAACGCTACGTCGAATGGCTCACCTACACCGAAATCCAAAGCCGCCCGCTGGATGAAGACGAAGCCGACGCCGCCTTCGAACGGATGCGGGCGGCGTTGATGGAGGAGTGATCGTAAACTGGCTCAGGCTGGAAAAATGTCGGACACTGCCAGCGTCCAGCCCGGAATGATGGCACTTTGGATCGTTTCACCCAATTGGAAAATTTGCTGCTCCTGATACACGCCATTCACGGGCCGCCGGAAAATTTCGACAGCGCGTTTCTGCCCAAGAATGATCCAGTATTCTTGTACCCCTGCTTCCGCGTAGATCGTGGCCATCTCGCGGTTAAGGCGCTCGCTGCCGGTCGCAATCTCAATCACGAGCAGGGCGGTGGTGGGATGGCTGGTTAGATAATCCGCACGCTGCCCTTGAACGATGGCAAGATCCGGCGCCGGCTCCGAGTCAGCCAGAGTCAGCGGCGACTCCTGCCGCACCATCTGTCCGGAAAAAATGGCGGATTTGGCGAGTTCGGCCAGGAGATCCGTGAAATAGATGTGGAGAGGGGATTTGCTCATTTTTTCAATAATCACACCGCGAATTAATTCCGCTTTCTCACTCACAAGTCCTGCCTGCAGCATGCAATGATAGCCTTCGACGCTGACGGGCATGGCGCGTTCGCGAACGGTCGGTTCTTCTAGAATCTGGAGCATGCCGTAAACTATTCGCAAAGCTCCCTGCTAGCAAGGGACCTCATCTAGGTTGTTTGAGGTGGGGTCGGACGGCCTGCAGGATCGTTTTGGGATTCTCTCGACGCCCTCCAGCCCAGAGGTTAGCCTGCGCCTCATGAAATTCGACGAAAACGAAGTCGTCCTCCCCATTGAGCCCAAGAAGGGCCAGTGGAAACGCGTGATGCTGGTCATGCTCGGGCTGGTCGTGACCTGGATTCTGCTTACGATCTGGGCCATGCACCGCCCCTGGGGCCAGATTCATCCTGGCGTGCGCATGGAACCGCTGCGCGTTTATACGGAAAAGGATGTGACGCCCGGTTGCTTCTGGGATCTGCAGTCGCAGGCGCTTGATGCTTATGGAACGAAGGAGGAACCGGAGGAGGTTACTGCGGCACTTTATGAAATACAGGCACGAGGATGGAAATTTTGGCAGGCAACGGACTACCCTGAATTGGCCACCTACCTTGCCGAGAATCAGAGTTCCCTGGACCTAATTTTCCTATCATGGAAAAAGCAGGAGGGTTTCAGTTTGCTGAATGACCATCCCTCTAACGTCCGTCCCCTGACTACGCTGCTGAGACTTGCGTTAGCCCAATCCCTGTTATCTCCGGCCGGAGAGATCCCACCAATGCTCCAGGAGCGCCTTGCCGGCGCTTTTCTGGCGGGCCAGTCGATGGCTAATGGGACTGATTTGTGGCATGGTGGCTGGACGGATGGTTTCCGCCCATGGGTCCTCCACTGTATGCGCAGTGCCGCACTGCAAGGTGTGAGTGCTGAAGTCCTGGATGCCTGGTCCCGATTGTTGGCAAATTCGAGGCCCTCAGAGGACGCATTTTCCGAAAGGATTAGGCTCTTCTCTCAGGCCTTCGAAATAGCTCTTTCCAACAATCGGAATCCTAAAGAACTTCCCTTGCGATACGTGGATTCCAGCTTGTTCAATTTTCAAAATCTCATTGGCAGCGAGAATGCGCATCGTATCCACCATATGAAGGTAGTCCTTTCAGAATTGCTCCATGAAATCGACCGCAATCCTTCCAACCCCGATTTCCAAATCCCCATCAAACGCTACCTGACTGTGAATCCAAAGTGGATGGTTTATCTTAAGGCGGATCCCATCAGTCGCCTTCAAATTCCCGCGACCCCCGTTGTTCTGCTCTATGGGTATTATCTTCAATTCACCGGCCATCTCCATGCCACACAGGCCGTGCTCGCGCTCCACAGCCACCATTTGAGAAACGGAACCTGGCCCGCTGTTTTGAGTGATGCCATGCCCGAGGTGCCCCTCGATCCCTTCGACGGAAAGCCGCTGCGATACCGCTTAGAAAAAAATGGGACTTGGGTGGTTTATTCCATCGGACCCGACCGGATGGACGACGGGGGCGTTCCCGCTCAGGTTAGTGAGCGGGATATCGTTTTTGCTTCCAACCAGTTGGAGCGTTTAGAACAGGCTTGGCAGAAGGAAAAAGCCGAGCAGGACGCTGAAGCTGCGACATCCCCAACTAAGAGTTCTCAAAGCTACGGCGTGCGGACCACCCGGTAGAAGCGTCTGGGCCCCAGGCTGGTGGTGTCTTGGAAGGTGTAGGAAGCACCCGTGGCGGTGATGGCGGCACCGAGATTGTCCCAATCGCCAATCGCGAGTTGGTCGTTCGCCTGCAGTTGATAGTTGAAGCCCGGGGTGGTTTTGACGGTGATGTTGATGAGGTCTGGATTGACGGCGGTGGCGGTGGCGACGGGTGGATCGATGGCTGCGGAATTTGCGGTGCCAGCGCTGGGGACTTTGAGAAATTGGATGGTGGAGCCTCCGTCGGGAATGCGGCCCTGGCTGATATTCGTGACCTGAGTCGTGAACGTGACGGTATCGATCACCGTGCCGTCAGGGGCGGAGAGCGTTAGCGTTTCGCCGCTGGCGGAGAGTTTGAAAGGGAGATGCAATGAAGTCGGGGCCGAGCTTTGGATCGTTTCGCCATCACACCAAGCCACAAGCCGACCTCCGGCGGAAAGGCTGTATCCGTCCGGGAAAATGAAGACCGTCGGGCTTGGATTGGTATCGCTCAGGCGCCAGCCGGTCAGGTTCGTGGTGGTGGCGGTGGGATTGAAAATTTCCATCCAGTCATCCGCCTTGCCATCGGCGGGATCCAGCACGCTGCCCTGATTTGAGGCCATCCATTCGTTGATGCGCAGCGCCGGCCAGGCATTCACGCCGGTGAAATTGGCCGTCACCGTGTCCATGCCAACCTGCACGCCGTTGTAATCGAAAGCCTCAACCACATAAGGATTCGTGCCCGCCGCCGGGACCAGGGTGATGGACCATCCCGTGACCGAACTCCACACGACAGGATACTCGATGCCATTGATCAAAAGTTTCTCCACCTCCACCGGCGCAGTGCCGCTGATCGTCAGAACCGGCGTTGTCACCGTGACATTTGACGGACTGAGAATGGCAAAGCTCGCCGCCACAGTATTGAGCTGCGATTGCAGGAAGGCACGGCGTTGATCAATCCATTGCGGAATGCTCAGGCCGTAGGCACCGCTGGGCACAAAGGGGGAGGTGAGGCCAAGATTGTTCGCGGCCAGCGCGTCGTATTTCCGCTGCAGTTGGGTGTTCACCCCGGCACTGCTGAAGAAGGTGGCGAGGGCTTCATGCATCGTGCGCCAGTAAATGCGTCGGAATGCTGGGGTGGCCTGAAGCGCATCGATTTTAGGATCAATGGTCACCGGAAAAAGTTCCGCATCCACAGGATCGACGAACACTCCCAGGCCCACATCCATGTCCCAGGTAAACTGCGCCCAGCGGCCCGCCTGCGGTTTGTAAATGTAGGTATTCTTGGTGTTGGGATTTCCAAAGGCATCCCAATACGAACACAGGTCATGGAAGGCAAACGTGCGCATCCAGTTGTCCACATCGACTACGGATTCAACCGTTGCCTGGTAGTTGCTGGTCGCGTTGGCGGCATCGATGAGCGTGAACATGTCACCGAATTCGTTGGCGGAGCTTGCCGCGCGCGGGCGCCAGTTCCAGCGGTAGCGCGCCAGCTTGTGCTGGCCGGCGGAGTCGTAGTGCTGGAGCAGATTGCTCACGCTGCCATGGGTGGAGTTGCCATCGTCAAGGCCCTCCGTCCAGTTGTTGGTTTTGTAAAGGTGGCCGCCGCTGTCGCCCGGGTAGAATTCATTGAGAAGGGTTTGATCCGGCTGCTGGACGTCATCGTAAATTACGGATCGACGCGTCCCATTGAAGAACAGATGGACATAACGCCGATAGAGATTCGGCAAATGAAGCTGCTCGGCCATCCAGAACATGAGCTGTTCGCGCTGGTCGGTGACATCGCGAACTGGGAAATCCAGCGTGAAATGATCCTCCGCCATCACCAGGTCGTCATCGGGCAAGGTCAGGTTGTAGCCGCAGAGGGTGCCCAGCGGGGAGTTGAATCCCGGGGTGCTGGCCTCGCTGCCGGAATACCAGACCCCACATCCGTAAACAGCGCGCACTCCGCCATAAATGAATGTGGCATCAACGGGTTCATTTCCAAATCTCGCACGGTTCGTCCAGGCCGTCACGTTGGCCGAGGTGACCCACAGCCGATACGCCGTGAAATCCCCATCCTGCGGAGGATCGCCGATGCGCACAAGGCATTCATGCGCCGGTGCATCCGGTGGAAATACAGCCGCGGCTGCAGGGACGAACGCGTCGGTGGCTTCCACCTTGAAGGCAACAGTTGTGGAAAGGGATTGGGCTGGAATGGACCCGGTGTAGACTCCATCGCCGGAAAAAATATCCCCGTTGGTCCCGTCGTCCCTCATCGTCACGGGCAGAAAGGTGGAATTCGATTCCAGACGCCAGCGCAGCGTCACGGTCACCACGCCATCAGGGTCATTGACTCTGGCGAAAACACGCACCTTGGTGTTGATCGTCGGCAATAGAGGCCGATGGAAGACCTCTGTAATCGCTGGCCCGACATTGGCCACGGCCTGGCTGTTGGTGGCGCCGGGAGTGCCGAGATTGGTTGGAACAATCAGCTTCGTGAGCGTTTCCAAGTAGCCTCCTTTCAGGCGCAGCACCATTTCCGGGTTGCCCCGCTGCCATCGGGCCTTGGCGGAGACAGTGGCGGTGGTATTGGGTGCCAGCGTGGAGGTGAGACTGGCAAACACCCGGTTGCCGTCCGGATCGCCCGAGGAACTGGCGCGCAGTTTCAACGCCGAACCCGTGACCCCAACACCCGTCACCACAGAGGAGCGCGATTGATTTCCTTGCACCGTCCATCCAGTGATACCGCTCTCAAAACCTCCATTGACCAATGCCGAGCCCACACCATTCGGCATCACCGCCACGTCATCAATCAACGCCTCGCCAGCTCCCATCAGGAACATTTGCACACGATCCGCCCCGGCAGGAAGCGCGGAATGTCCGAGATCGAGCGTTCCATTCGTGCTCACGGTCGTCCACGGAGCCTTGGCGCTTTCATCGCTGTCCGCCCACGCATTCGCCAATTCCCGATCCGCGCGCAGGTCTGTCACCTCCAGACTCGATCCCCCGCCCTCAGCCCAGCGGCTCCGGCGGCCGGATCCTTCATAGGTCAGCGTATCCACTTCCACATCGACTGGCACCACTCCATCGAGTTCAGGACGCACCAGAGTGATGCGGTCGCCACTATTGCCCAGCGTTCCGCTGTAATCTCCGACCACCAGCGCCGGATTCAGTGCGGGATAGTTGGCCCGGGTGCGGGCTGCATTTTTCGCCACTGCCAGCCGTCCCCCCGCCAGAATGCTGGTTCCAGGTGGCATTGTGAAATTGACTCCATCCACAAATTTCCACCCACTTACGTCCACATCCGCTGCACCAGGATTGTACAGTTCCAGCCATTCGTCCAGATCATCGCCACTGATGGGATCGAAGAAAATTTCACTGATGAGCACCTCCGGCACACGCAGGCCGGAGTTCGATGCACCGGGGGTGGAACTTGCCAGGGGACGCAGCGGGCCTTGACGGTTTTTTGGACGGCCCAGGCTAACATTCTCGGCCGAGCCTCCGAACCTCACACAGTCGAGCACCCGCGTGCCCGCCGCATTTGTAAAATAAAGCGTCTCGCCCTCCGCGCTTAATGCGAACCCTAGCTGCGTCTCGGTAAAGGAAAGGGTTGCTCCCGCAGCCAGCGAAGTGGCGGCGGGAATCACAAATTTCCCGAGCAGAGCTGGATCATCGCTCAACTTGCATCCGGAAATATCCGCAGCGCTCCTGCCATCGTTGCGCAGTTCGATGTAGTCCACGGCTGGCAGCAGCGATCGTGTCAGCACCTCATTGATGGCCACATGATCCTGCGCACTGCCGGGCGGAACATCCCCAACACCAGGCGAACCTCCTACCACCGCGCTGGCATCCCAGGCCTTGGGGGAGGCTTCTCCAAAACTCGGCCTGGCCAGCACCAGCGAATGACCCGTGCCATCAGCGGCTACCGGCCAGGGGGGCTGGTCATTCCAGGTCACTTCCAGCACGATGGCGTTGCTGGGTTTGCGGAGTCGAAGCGTGCCACCTTGATTGGAGAGGTTTTCAGGAAATCCCCCGATCACCCCGCTGAGGCCGTAAACCGACTGCACATCCGCAGGCACTTTTGCCACAACCAGATAGCCCTTCGCTGCGATCTGCGTCCCTGCGGGAAAGACAAAATCCACATCGCCCGTCAGCCGCCAACCCGCGAGATCCTCGATCCACGGATTCGAATTGTAGAGTTCCACAAACTCCAAATTCTTTCCGTCCAATCGCGTGGGCGGATGATAATGAATTTCTGAAAACGCCAGTCCCGTACGCCTGGATGAGGCTCCAGCACCTTCCCACGTCCGCTGCGCCCGCGTGGGAGCGATCACCGTCACCGTCACCGCCTGGCTCGTCTTGGAACCCGTGGCGTTGGTGGCCACCACCGTGTAGACGCCCGCCGCGTTCGTTGCATCAACCGTGTAAGTGGCGCTGGTCCCGTTGATATTGATGTTTGTGCCATTTTTCTTCCACTGGTAATTGATGGCTGCGGGATAGCCGGTGGCGGCGGCCGTCAGCGTCAGGGTGTCACCGACCCAGAGAGATTGCGCCACCGGCTCCGTGGTGAAGACCGGAACGGCCGGAATGGCATTGAGTTTGGAGATGATCAGATTATCGATCGCCCCGGACTGGCTGCTTTGAAAGTTGAGAAAATTGTCCGCATACCCGCCTCCCGTCTTGGTGAAAACATAGCGCGAGACACCATCCGCGAAAATTTCGATGCGTGTGGCATTGGCTCCGTCGAACGGATTGAGATCCACCGTATCCGTAATCAGGATTTCGAAATGATGCAGCTGGGTCGTGACGCTGGTGGATCCCCACGACGGCTCCACAGCCGTGAGCAGCGTACTGCCGTCGAACGCCTGCAACGTTCCGGTGCTGCCACGAATCCTCACACCGAAATGGGCCTGCACGCCGTCCACACTCCCGTTTTTATCCGCAGACGACTGCCCAAGATTTATCGCGCAGGAATTTCCCGAACCCGCCGCCGTAAGATCCGGAGCCAGATCAAACGCAATGCTCAGCCCACCATGCGTTTCCGCGCCATTGAAATTATGATCCAGCGCCGCGATCCCTGTCCCCGACCCCGTCAGCAAAAAATTTCCCGCATCCACACCACCGGTATTATTTCCTACCTGGACATCTCCAACACCGACCCAGGGGATGGGCCCGCCAGCCTGCACGAGCGATCCTCCCTGTCGCGCCGCAAGATTGAAATTGAAGTTCGTCGTCACTGGATTCGCCAGCGCATAGAAATTATCCGTCACCAATGCCTGCAAGCGCGTGGCCCGGTTGCTGAACGCATACTGGTGAAAGGTGTTGCCAGGAATCGAGGGCGTGATGTTGAAGGTCACGGTGGTCGCCGCCGGGGTGAACGTGCACTTCAGCAGGCTGCCGGGGATGCCATTCTGATCGAAGAGAATCGACCCTCCCTCGTTCATGGTGATCGTCTGAAAGCGGACTCCAGGCCCGCCAAAGGCCCCGTTGTAAAAGACCGTTTCATACTGCTCCCCAATCCGAAGGTTCTTCAGCGTGACGACTGCGGGATTTCCATTGTAGAGGAAATTCGTCATCATCGCTCCCACGCCGCCACTGATGCCATCGTTGGCCAGTGCATCGAATCCATTGAAGCCATTGTTGAATCCCGACGTGGAGTAGTTGTTCGACAACGGATTCGCCCCCGCTCCCGACCCGGTGAACACCGCGCCGTTGATTTTTGCATTGGCGGTGTCGAAGACATCGATCGCATGCGTGTAGGAGGAGTCGGCGGCGATGCCGGAGTTCGCATCGCCCGTCAGGGTCGTCACAGTAAACGATCCTGCGGCCTGCGCGGCTGCTGAGGAGGCAAACAGCACCAGCAAAGCTGGAAATATTCGGGGGGGCATGCCCCATCGTATCACGGATCAATCCTGCACTTCTAGGAAAATCCGCGCGGGTTCTTTCATCTCGCCGGGCCACTGGCCCCAGAGCAGGACACGGATGGGGGGGGATGGAAAAATTTCGGCTGAGATCATCGCAGCCGAAGGTGCGTTGGTTGGCTGTGGATATAATATTGGAGAAAGGTATTGTAAGTGTCTGCTATTATTCGATAATCGAGCTGATGAATGAGCCGCCGATTCCTCCAAATGATAATTCCAATCCCTATGCAGCGCCCAGTTCGGAGGTAACGTATGTCGATGATTCAGGGACATTCCCACCTGCCTCTGTGGGGAAGAGGTTCCTCAATTACCTCCTGGATTTTGGTGCCATGTTCGTTTTAAGCATGGGGGTAGGCCTGCTGTGGGCCCTGGCATTTCCCGAACAATTGGCCGAAAGTGAAGCGGAATCATCGACATCCTCGACCTCATTGGTGTCTACCGGCAAGGTGAATGACACGATGGTCGGTTGGGCGGTCCTTGTCATTTATTACCTGATTTTTGAAGCTACAACCGGGAGGAGTCTCGGCAAGTTGATCACTGGAACAAAAGTGGTCACCGCCGACCAGCAGCACCGCGCGTCTTTCCTGCAAATCCTGGGCCGTTCCATCGCCCGGCTGATTCCCTTTGAACAATTCAGTATTTTGACCTCCGACCACAGAATGTGGCACGATAGTCTTTCGAAAACCATCGTGGTGGACGTGCGCGCAAGGAAGATTCCGCCGAGGCCGAAATATGTGCCCGGGCAAAAACCATTGATCATCCGGCACCCACCCAGTATGCCCAAAATCCCGGTCCCTGCTCCTACGCCACAGTCCCCGGGGCAGTCCCCGGGTCCCGACTCTGACGTGACCTAGCCTGAAAATCCAGCTGCTCGAAATCACCTGAGCATTTCAGGTCGGCCTGCGGGATCCGGCGAATCCAGGGTTCCCTTAGCCAACCTAATCCATCAGCCCCTGCCGCCGCATGGCGTCGTCCATGGCCTTCTCCACGAGGATGGCGGCTAGGGATTCGGTGGCTTGGTCGAGGGTGTGGTTGGCTTGTTTGAGATCGGGGAGGGAGGATTTTTCCAGGGCGGAGTTCACAGCCTGCGCGGCCTGGGTGATGGTTTCGTTTTCCTCTTTGGAGAGAAATTCCACCGCCAGCGGGAGTGCGGTTTGGACGGCGGCGAGCAGTTCGTGGGCCTTGAGTTTGGCTTCGGTCCACTGGCGTTCGTGGATGTCGTCGAAGGCGTTTTCGATGCTGGCACTGATCATTTCCTCGACTCTGGCATCGTCCACCTGAATGGCAGCGTGGCGGATTTCCAAGACCACATCCTGCTGCGTTTTGGTATCGCGGGCGAGCACGTGGAGGATGCCGTCGGCATCGATGGAGAACTGCACCCCGACACGCGCGGAGCCACGCGGGACGGGCGGGAAGTCGATTTGCAACTGGCCCAGCGTCCAGTTGTCGCGGGCCATTTCCCGTTCGCCCTGGAGGATGCGGATGAGCATGGAGGGCTGCTGGTCCACGGCATTGGTGAACATTTCACCAGCCTTGCAGGGGATGGTGGTATTGCGCGGCAGGATCACATTCATGAGGCCGCCGAAGGTCTCGATGCCCAGGGAGAGTGGCGTGACATCGAGCAGCGTCATTTGCTGCATGGAGCCATTGAGAATGCCGCCCTGGATCACGGCTCCGAGCGCCACGGCCTCGTCGGGATGCGAGGAGGTATTGGGTTCCTGGCCGAAAATTTCCGCAGCGATCTGCCGCACCAATGGGATGCGCGTGCTGCCGCCCACCAGCAGAATTTGATCCAGATCCGCAGGCAGCATTTTCGCGTCGGACAGCGCCTGGCGACAGGGCTGGCGGGTGCGATCGGCAATCGGGCGGATGATGTTCTCAAACTCGCTGCGCGAAAGGGTGATCTGGAAATGCTCCGTGCCTCGCATGAAGGGAAGGGAAATGTCCGTTTGTTCGGCTGAGGAGAGCTGATGCTTCGCAGCTACGGCGGCATCGAGCAGGCGTGCGGTGGCATCGGGAGGTGGCGATCCCCCATCCGGAAAGGCCCGGGCGGCGAGCCAGGCCACGAGCGCGCGGTCGAAGTCATCGCCACCCAGCTGGGTATCGCCATGCGTGGCCAGCACCTGGAAAACGCCCTCGCGCATTTCCAGAATGCTCAAATCAAACGTCCCGCCTCCCAGATCAAACACCGCGATCTTTGCAGCCTCACCGAGGCGCTGAAGACCATATGCCAGAGCGGCGGCCGTGGGTTCATTTAAAATACGCTCGACGGTGAATCCCGCCATTTCCCCCGCCTGCTTGGTGGCCTGGCGTTGGGCGTCGTTGAAATAGGCGGGCACCGTGATGACGGCCCGATGGATGGGACGCTCCAACCGGGCTTCCGCAATCTCTTTGAGACGGCCAATGATGAGGGCGCCGATGGCCACGGGGGAGTGATATTTCCCATCCACTTCAATCTGGATTTCCCCCTGCGCATTGTAGGCAATGGGAAATGCCGGATGGATGTCCACATCGCCACGACGGCGGCCCATGAGGGCTTTGACGGAGACGATCGTTCGCTCCGGATCTGTGGCACGACGTCTCAGAGCTGCTGAACCGATCACGGGCGCCGTGCCATCCTTCGGAAAATAAACGACGGACGGCGTGAGCCGCGACCCCTGTTCGTCGGCGAGGAGGATGGGAAATCCCGCCTCCACCACTCCGATCAGGGAATTGGTGGTGCCAAGGTCGATGCCGGCGATGGGTTCGTTCATACGGAAAAGAGATGGAACATCACTCCATCAAACGCAATCGCCGTTGCTGAATTTGCAGCTCCCATTTTTCGAGAAAGGCCGCTTCCTGCCCGGCACCCGCAAGCACATCCGGCACCGGGGCAGCCTCATCCCACGCACGAAGTCTGTCGTGCAGCTCGCGGGACCTTTCCAGCAGCTCCCCGGCGCATTCCGCGAGGGAGGATTCCATTTCCAGAGTCGGAGCCGTCAGCAGCGCCTTTGACAGGGCCGACGTCGCCTGGGTCTTTTGCGCCAGCAGGGCATCGACCTTTTGCAAAAGTGTATGAATTTTTGAAAATAAAGGCATCAAAGATTCATCGATGATCCCCGCACGCGGTGCGACATAACCGAGAAGTTCCCCGAGATGACGCAGGCGGCGCGGTGTGGAGGACAGCACCGCATAGGCCTCCTGAAGGTCCTGAAAAGCACCAGCTTTTTCCGCCCGATCCGACTCCCCGCGGGCATGGTCCGGGTGCAGCGCCGCACCGCGTGCCTGAAATGCGGCCCGCACGGCCTCTGCATCCAGCGCCGCCCGCCTTGGTATTCCCAGCTCCTCGAAGTAATCCGTCATACGCTGACATGGCCACGGCCCTCCCGGCGATGCAAATCAAAAGCGCCCTGACAGCACCCACCGGGTCCGCGCGGTAAAATGAGCGCCCCGGGGAATCTGGCCTTGCCACCGGAACAACTTTGCTTACCTTAAGCCATTCTTTCTCCTCCCAAATTTCTTCTGCCTCACTGTAACTCAACCAACATCGCCATGAGCACTCCAAGCACCCCTGCCCAACCTCCGCGTATTAGCCGTCTCGCCCTGATCGGAGGCACCGGACTGCTCTGCCTCACCGGAATTTCCTATACGGAAAATCGCGAACTCAATGCCCGCAACCTCCAGCTCGTGGGCACCGTAAAAACCCTGCATCATGAGAACGATGACAAGAGGTCGGAAATTATCGGCCTGAACACCAAACTCGAATCCGAGCAGTTCAAGGTCGCCGCGCTCACCACGGACAATGGCAAGCTCAACATCCGCGTGAATTCCCTGGATGGTCAGTTGAAAACCACCACCACAAAACTTGAAGCAACCACCGCCGAACTCGTTGCCATGACGGACAAGGCCGGAAAACTGGATGCCGATCTGGCGGCCTCCAAAAAAGTCGAAATCTCCCTCAAGGCCGATGTCGATGCGGGATTGAAGCGCGAGGTCACGCTCAAGGAAACGGTCGCCTCACTTGAAAAAGCGAAAACTGAATTGGCCGCGGCCATCGTCCAGAAGGAAGCACAGATCAAAATCCTCGATGCAGAAAAAGCCGAGCAGGCGAAACTTCTCGCCGCCAACGAGGTCAAGATGGCCGAAGTAGACAAGGGCCTCACCGCCTTGAACCAAGCCCTCGCCGCCGAGCAGGCCAAAGCGGTTTCCCTGGCCACCAGCAATGATCAGATGACCAAGGACATCGCCGCCCTGCACACGACGAACGATGGTATGACCAAGGAACTCACGGAAACCAAGAAGGCGGTGGAAGCCCTCAATCAGGAAAAAGTCCAGCTCGTCGCCGCCCGTGAGGAGTTGACCAAAAAATTGACCGAACTCGACAGCCTCGTCAAAGCCCTGCAGGAGAAAAACAAGGGCCAGGAAAACGCCAACCAGCAGATCAAGGCCGAACGCGATACCATCGACGAGAAGGCAAAGCAGCTCAGCACCCAGGTGCAGGCGCTCAGCGAGCAAATGACCGCCATGACCACCCAGGCCGGCACCCAGAAAGAATTGCTGACCTCACTCGGTCAGGAGCGCGACCAGTTGAAAACCGAGCGTGATCAGCTTACCGGAGCCTGCGGCGAACTCATCAAAAAGCTCGACCAACTCAGCAAGCAGGTAAAAGTCCTCCAGGCGGATTTCGTCACGCTGCGCCGGCTTAAGGAAGAAGCCAGCGCCAGCCTCACCAACGGAGTGACCAACCCCTAGGGGCCCACCCTGGCTTCCGGGCTTTCCGGATATTTCAGGCCCCAGGCTCTTGAAAAGAGTCCAACGTGTTCCGTAGCCGTGACCGGGGAGGGCGCATTTCGCTGTAAAAGATTCGTGACGATTTTGGCGCGATGCGATTAAAATCCGCGCGTCTCACTCTTCACTTATGTTTCAAACACTACTCTCCTGTCGCAAACGTCTCCTTCTCCCAGTCCTCCTCCTCACCACGGCCCCTGCACTCCATGCTGCCGAATCCGCCGCGCCCGCTGCGATTAATTCCGGCGACACCGCGTGGATGTTGACGGCCACAGCGCTGGTCCTGTTCATGATGATTCCCGGCCTCGCGTTGTTCTATGCGGGCCTGGTGAAGTCCAAAAACGTCCTGTCCCTCTTCATGCAGTGCTTCGCGCTGACCTGCGTGATGAGCCTGCTCTGGCTGGCCTGTGGATACAGTCTGTCCTTTTCAGATGGCAATGGATTCATCGGCAGTCTGCAGCATGCGTTTCTGAATGGCATTACGCCGGACTCCGCTCCAAGGAGCGATGCCCCCACCATTCCGGTGCTCTCGCATTTTGCCTACCAGATGATGTTCTTTCTGATCACGCCGGGCCTCTTCATCGGGGCCTTTGCGGAACGCATGCGCTTCTCCGCCGTCATGGTCTTCAGTATTTTCTGGAGCCTGCTGGTCTATATTCCCTGCTGCTATGGCGTCTGGCACAAGGCCGGAGCCTTTTTGGGTTTGACGGGCGTAATCGATCTGGCGGGCGGCATCGTGGTGCATATCACCGCCGGAGTGGCCGCGCTCGTTGCCTGTATCATGGTGGGCCCGCGCAGGGGATTCGGGCACTCGCCCTTTATTCCCCACAACCTGCCCTTCACCATCACCGGAGCCGCCATGCTCTGGGTGGGGTGGTTTGGCTTCAACGCCGGCAGCCAGCTTGCGGCCAATGGAGCCGCAGCCATGACGCTCGTGGTGACCCATCTCTCCGCCTGCGCCGCCTCCGTCGTCTGGATGGCCATCGAATGGATCAAAAATGGCAAACCCAGCGTGCTCGGCATTGCCACCGGCAGTATCGCCGGTCTTGCCGCCATCACTCCGGCTTCGGGCAAGGTCGGCCCGATCGGCGCGCTCTGCATTGGGTCCGTCTCCGCCATCCTTTGCTGGCTGGCCTGCTCCAAACTCAAGGCGAAATTTAAATACGATGATTCGCTGGATGTCTTCGGCGTGCACGGGGTGGGCGGATTTGTCGGAACAATTCTGGTGGCCGTCTTTGGCACGAAATCGTTCTGCGGGGGCCTCGGTGATTTCAACATCGGCAGCCAGCTCACCACGCAACTGCTGGCGGCGCTCTACACCATCATCCTCTCCGGAGTTGTGTCCTATGTGCTCCTGAAAATCATCGACAAAACCATCGGCCTGCGTGTCTCCGAGCAGGAGGAAAGCGAAGGTCTGGACCTTGCGGATCATGGCGAAGCAGGCTACAGCCATTGATTCGCCCAACCCATGCTCCGCCGACTCGCCCGCTACGCCCGCCTTTCCCCACGACTCGCCATCGCGCTGCTGCTGCTTTCCATCGTGGACAGTTTGTGGGCTCCGGTGTTTCCCAAGGTCACGGCCTACATCCAGAATGATGTCATCCCCAACAAGGACTATCACAAACTCTGGCTCGCCATTGGGCTGGTGGTAGGTGTAGGCGTGCTGCGGGATGTGCTGGCGTTTTTCCGCACGCGGACGAGCGGGAAATTCGGCCAGATGATCACGTTCAACATCCGCTCCTCGCTTTACAACAAGCTCCAGCGCCTGCCGGTGAAATGGTTCGACAACCAGCGCACGGGCGACATCATGACCCGCGTGGCCGATGATGTTCCCGCCATGGAACGCGTGCTCAATGAAGGTCTGGAAACGGCGGTGCGGCTGATCTTCCAGGTCATCGCCGTAGCCGCCACGCTCTTTCTCACGGATGCACCGCTCACCTTCGTGGCCATGATCCCGATCCCCTTCCTCATCATCGGCGGGCTGATTTCCACCAAGGCGGCGCAGCGGGTTTCCCGTCACGGACGCGAAGCCTCCTCGGCGTTGAATTCGCTGGTGAACGATAACATCGGCGGCATCAGGCAAATCAAGGCGTATCATTTGCTCGACGCCGAGCTGGCAAGATTCAACGCCGCCAGCAACCAGATGCGCGAGGCCAATTTGAAAATTAATTTCTTCTGGGCCCTGTCCTCTCCGCTGATTGGCTCCGTCGTGGCTCTGGGTTACACCGCCGTGCTGGGCTACGGGGCGTATCGTTGTTTCGAGGGCCATCTAAGGGCGGGTGATTTGTCGGTTTACCTGCTCCTCCTCTGGGCGTTTTACGATCCCATCCAACGGCTGAAAGATTTGCACCAACTGCTTCAAAGCGCCCGGACGGCGGCGGAGCGGGTGTTTTCCATCATGGATCTTCCGGATGAAATCGGCATCGATGACGGTCAGGTGGTTTACAGCCTCCAGGGCGAGGTGAAATTTACCGATGTCACTTTCTCCTACGGTGAACAACCCACGCTCAAAGGAATCAGCCTCGAGGCGAAGCCCGGCGAGACCATTGCCCTGGCGGGATCCAGCGGCGCGGGCAAGAGCACGATTCTCTATCTTCTCACCCGGTTCTACGAATACAACGGCGGCAGCATCCTCGTGGATGGAAAGGAACTGAATACGCTCTCCAAAGCCAGCTTGCGCAGAAATCTCGGCTATGTCACCCAGGAGGCGTTTCTCTTCAACGGCACCATTCGGGAAAATTTACGCATCGCCAAGGCGGACGCCACCGATGAAGAAATCTGGGCCGTGCTCCGTTCCGCCAACGCCGAAGCCTTTGTCCAACGCCAGCCCCAGGGACTCGATACAGAAGTCGGCGAACGCGGCGTGCGCCTCTCCGGCGGCGAGAAACAACGCCTCTCCATCGCCCGCGTCCTCCTGAAAAACCCCGCCATCCTGCTCCTCGACGAAGCCACCGCCAGCGTGGACAACGAAACCGAACGCCTCATCCAGCAGGCGTTGGATCATCTCATGAAAGGTCGCACCGCCTTCGTCATCGCTCACCGCCTCAGCACCATCCGCAAGGCGGATCGCATCTACGTCATGGACCAGGGCAACATCGTCGAACACGGCAAACACGAGGATCTCGTCAACGCCGGGGGCCTCTACGCCAAACTCTGCCAGAGTTCCTTTCGCGAAGATGCCGAGACAAAACCTGCCTCGCCGGATGTGGACCCACGTCTGCCCTTTCAGAGCGTGTATACCGGGTAACGATTGAATTACTCGAAAAAACGGAAATAGGAATCGCCGCAAAAAGGCGCAAGAGACGCAAAAATGAAAGGTGGCGGTTGCGTTGCGAGGCTGATTTTATCCACTTGGGAGATGCGCAGGAAAAATTCCCCGATGGCCTTCCCTGCGCCTTTTGCGCCTCTTTGCGCCTCTTTGCGGCTATTCACTGCTCTTTACAGGATTATTTCACCTTCTTCGCCGGAAGTACGATATTTGCAGGATCGGTGCCGTATTCCTCGCTGAAAATGTCCACTTCATTTCCATCCCGCTTATCGCGCACGATACCATCTTCCGTCGTGTAAACCCGGGCTTGGCCCCCGATGCGGACAGCGATGACATAGATCTTTCCATCTTCGCCGGTAATTTTGGCGAAGATCAATGGCAAGATGGAATCATCCCGATCAGTCGTCAGCCCGTTGACATAGGAAATATTACATTCACCGGGTTCCAACGCTTCTGAATAACCTGATGCCGCGTTCCCATAATTCCCATCAGGCAGTCCCTTTTTATCTCCAAACTTTGAAAGGTAAAAAAGCTTCTCATCATCCACCAGACCCGCGATGAACAATTTCCGAAAAACTTCATTCGAAGTCTTTCCAACGGGCAATTTTTGATCATGACCGCTTGCAAAAGCAAAACACGCTTGGTGAATTTGGTAGAGTTGCCTGAGCGCTAATTTCACTGCAGCCTCGTTAAGTTTCAAATCCAGCACGTCACCCGTAGGGTCCACGTCCTCAGGTGGCCTGAGCACACCAATAGGCGGAGCCTTGGGTTTCTTCGCCGGTTCTGCTTTCTCCTGTGCGCCGAGTGGCAAAATGGTGAGCGCTAACATCAGGCAAGTGGTGAATTTTGTCATGGTTATGAGTTATGAAATTTGGACCGCTACATCAAGCAATATCGACCATTCGGATTCTATTTCCCATCCAACTTTCCAAGCATGTCGATGAACGCATCCTCCAGATTCCTTTCCTCCCGACGAAATTCCACGACCTCCAGGCCGTCCTGGATCATGCGGCGCAGCACGGAACCGATCACGACGGTGTCGATGCTGTGAATCTGAATGCGCGCGCCGTCCTTGCGTTCCTCGGCCAGCGAGACATGGGCATTGACCATGGCCCATTCGCGGAGTTTCTCAGGATCGCGGGATACCTGCACGTCGAAGAAGGTCACCTCTTCGGTGCCGCGCTGAAGGGCTTCGGCGGTGCCGTGATGGACGATTTTCCCTTTGTCGATGAACAGCAGGGTATCGCACATTTCCCCGAGTTCGCTGAGGATGTGGCTGGAGATGAGGATCGTTTTTCCTTCCTCGGCGAGAATGCGGATGAGGTGCTTGAGTTCCACGCGAGCCTTGGGATCAAGACCCGCGGCGGGTTCGTCGAGAATGAGCACGGCGGGATCATGGAGCAGCGCGCGGCCCAGGCACAGCCGTTGACCCTGGCCTTTGGAGAGCTTGTTGATCATGCGCGACCCCAGCACTCCAAGGTCCGTGAAATCCATCACCTCGCGCACGCGTTGCTCGCGGTCGGCTCCTTTGAAGTTGTAGGCCCGGGCGAAGAAATCGAGGTATTCCACGACACTCATGTGCTCGTAGGTGCCGAAACTGTCCGGCACCCAGCCCAGTTGCCTGCGCACCTCCTGAGGTCGCAGGACCACGTTATGACCGAGCACGGAGACGCGTCCGGAACTTGGATAATCCAGTGTGGCGAGAATGCGCATGGTGGTGGTTTTTCCCGCACCATTGGCTCCGACAAATCCCACCACTGCCCCTTTGGGAATTTGGAAACTCACCCCATCCACGGCCTTCAGACCACCGAAGAACCGGTGCAGATTTTCCACTTCGATGGCGATGTCCGGATTTTTGCTCATGGCGATGGGACTACCGGCCCCCAGACCAGCGTGTGATTTTCCTGCCAGTCGATGGCCTTCAGTGACGTGATCATTTCGGCGGAGGGATGCGTGGTCAGCGCATAGAAATGCCCGGGGAGCAGCCCTTTCTGCATTTCGGTGAGGCTCGGATGATTCGCAAACAGGTGCTTGCCCAGCGCCAATTGAAATTCCTTCAGGTCGGACTTCTGCATCTTCACCAGGCCTCCGGTCTTCAATGCTTCCGTGGATTTCCACACCTCCTTTTC
>CALQSQ010000005.1 GCA_943333275.1 Akkermansia muciniphila | reverse complement strand
TCGACTTCCTGCGCGAGCGCCAGGCCCGCTGCATCGTCGGCACGCCCAAGCAACAGATGCGCCGCTTTGAAGCCCAACTGCTGGACCAAAGCGACTGGGCCGAAGTGCAGCCCGGCGTCGAAGTCAAACTCGTCGAGCATCCCGACGGCGAGAGCCGCGAGCAATACGTGCTCTGCCGCTCCAGCGAGCGCCGGCAAAAAGAAGCCGCCATGCTCGAGCAGCAGCGCCAGCGCCTCATGACGCAGTTGCAGAAGACCGACGCAGGCCTGCGCAAATGGCCCGCCAAAGACGTGGGCCACATTGAGCGTCGCATCGGCCGCCGGCTGGGCCGATACCCTGGTGCCGAGCGACTCATCGAAGTCACCGTGCAACGCGATGGAGAAGGCCGCGCCTGCGGCTTGAGCATCGTCGAAAAAAGCGAACGCCAGAGCTGGGCCGAACTGGCCCATGGAGCCTATTTACTGCGCAACAATTGCACCGAGCAGGACCCCGCCCAACTCTGGCGCTGGTATATCCACCTGACCCAGGCCGAAGAATGTTTTAAAATTTGACTCGCTCCCGCCGCCCCTCCCGCTCGCCCTTCGGGTGCTTCTTCGTCGCAGCTGACTCACTCCGTTCGGCTGCACAAGCGACCTGCACCTGCGCCCCGTCTTCCATCAGAAAGAACAACGCGTCGAGGCTCACATCCTCGTGTGCTTCCTGACCCTCACGCTGTCGCGCACCCTTGGGATGTGGATGCGCGGCAAAGACCTCGGCAACTGCGCCCGGGAACTGCTCAAGGAAGTGGCCCCCGTGCGCAGCATGGACGTAGTCCTGCCCGTCAAAACCGAAGGCCAGGAGCGTCCCACCGATCTGCACCTGCGCGTCGTAGCCCTGCCTGATCGCATGGTCGCCGAACTCCTCCACCGCCTCGGCCTGGACCTGCCCAGCGCACCAAAAATCGTGCAAAATGTTGTGCCAAAAACCACCCTCTGAAGACACCTAAACCGTTGATTTACAGCACTTCTGTTTTTGTAACTGACGAACTTGGGTTAGGACTGTGGCAGGTCGCTGGGAGCGTTCAGATTCTGCAATGGCGTCGCCTCTTGCTCGGAAATTTCCACGGAGCGCATCGCCCCGGCCTCCACGGCGCATAGGACAAAATCCTGCAGTCGCAAGTTCCCGGCGTTCACGCAATCGCTCGCCAGTGGCCCGAGAGATTTCGGATAAATCGCGGAAAGCGGTTCGTAGCCACGCGGTGTTTTGAAAACTGCTCCACAGCCGGACGTGGCGTGCGTAAAAAGGCGATCGAGAAAGGGCGCGGAAATTTCCGGCATGTCCACGGCAAGCATCAGCACCATTTCCTGCGACGCCGCCTGCAGCACGCCCGCGATCCCACCCATTGGTCCGGCATCGCTCCATGAATCCGGCACAATCCAGGCGGAGGAGGTTTCAAAATAAGCCTGTTCCCTGCGGCAACTGATGAGGATTTCCGCCGGCCCCAGTTCTGCGAGCACGGCGAGCTGTCGCTGCCAGAGGGGCGTGCCGTGGATTTTCAGCAGACATTTATCCTGCCCCATGCGACGCGATTTCCCGCCGGCAATCAAGGCCGCTGAGAAAGGCGCGCGTGCGTTCATACCCAGTGGAAGAGGTCCTGAGCCGGCGTGTGGCCCGCCTGAAATTTCACATCGGCGTTATTCGACGCCAGATGGTTGAGGCAGTGGAAGACGGACTCCGGATCGGCATGGATGCTGGCGGCGAGCTGCTCGGCGGTCATCGGTTGGCCGCGATGATTGAGCAGGGCGCTCTTCACCTTCGCCAGCAATTCCAGAAACTGGGCGGCCGCTTTTTTCCCGGCCTCCACTCCTGGTTGGTGATAGGCGTTCACATTGACGAGCGAGGCATAGAAACCCACCGTCCGCTCAAACAGGGCGATCAAAGCCCCCAGATAATATGCGTCCAGAACGGGCACACTGATGGTTAGGGATTCGCGGCCGTTTCCAGCGAGCGCCTCGCGCGTCCCGCGCAGGAAACCCTGGAGGTAGTCGCCACAAGTCACTCCGGGATCGACTTCGGGCGTCGCAGGATTGGAGGTCGCCTGCCGGACCTCAACGAAGGTGGCGAAGAAATTGGGCACCCCGTCGCGCAACTGTTGCACATAGGCATGCTGATCGGTCGATCCCTTGTTGCCATAGACCGCCAGCCCCTGGTGCACGACCCTGCCATCCAGATCCTCGGCCTTGCCCAGGCTTTCCATGATGAGCTGCTGCAAATATTTGCTGAAAAGCACCAGGCGGTCCTTGTAGGGCAGCACGACCAGATCCTTGGCTCCCTTGCCCTGGCTGGCGCTGAACCACATGAGCGCCATCTGCATGGCCATGTTGTGCGGGGCATCCGGGATGCGGGTTCGGTCGTCCATTTTTCGGGCGCCTTTCAGAAAGGCGTCCACATCCAACCCCTGCAGGGTCAGGGGCACCAGGCCCACGGTATGCATGATGGACGTCCGGCCGCCGACCCAATCCTGCATCGGGAATCGCTTCAGGAAACCCTCCTCCTTCGCATAGGCGTCCAGCTTGCTGCCCAGACCGGTGACGGCGACAGCGTGCATGCCAAATTTCATACCCTGCGCCTCGTAGGCCGCCTTGGCGACGAGCATGCCGTTGCGGGTTTCCGGAGTGCCGCCACTTTTAGAAATGACTACTACGAGCGTAGTAGGCAGCACGTGATGAAGCCGACGCAGCGTCCGCTCCATGCCGTCAGGATCTGTGTTGTCCAGCGTGTGCAGTCTCATTTTGTCATGCACATCCCCCAGCGCATCCGCCACCAACTGGGGCCCCAGTGCGGAACCGCCAATCCCGATCAGGAGAATGTCGGTAAAGAGTTCAATGCTCTCGCTACGAATGTGGCCGGAATGAATTTCGGCGGCGAAGTCCTTGGAGGCGGAAAGATCGGCAATGATCTGATCGCGCTCCACCGCGGACGGGGCCAGATCCGGATTGCGCAGCCAGTAGTGTCCCACCATGCGCTGCTCATCGGGATTGGCGATGGCACCCTGCTCCAAAGCAGTCATGTCCGCAAAGGCCTTGGCGACACGCGGAGCCATTTCTTCGCGGAAATTCGGCGCAACGCGCACCCGGCTGGAGTCCAGCGAAATATCCGGCGAAGGATAACGAAGGAAGCTTTCGACGAAATGCGACCAGGCGGCGGGCAGGGGAGAGGATTTGGACATGGAATTCGGGATAATGGCTGATTATGGGGCCGCAAATGAATTCTGCACATGCAAATCAGCCGCCATGCTCATGAGCCCTCCCGCCCCGTTATTCCTCGAGGTGAAAAAAGGACCGCATGGCTGCTCCGGAATATCCGGTCATTTCCAGATACCCCCGGCCGCGAATAGGCTGACCGTTTTGCACGCCCTCCGCCACCACGGCACCCTCCCAATAGCTCGGGCCGGCCTTGGGACTGATCATTTCCTGATCGGACAGCAGCGTGGAGACCTTCAATTCCAGATGGTGCTGTGGCAATGAAACGGTCCATTTCAGGGGATACTGCGCACCGGTCGCGGGCGATTTCCACGTCTCGGAATGTCCCAGTTTTAAATGGTCCCTGGTCAACACCTCCACCGTTCCATCCGTTTTGACCAGCGTTCCAGACATCGCAGGAGATCCCACCGCCTGCCGGATCTGAAAAAGCATCAGATCGCTGCCATCGTCCAGTTGCAGCGAAAACCAATCCCAGCCCATCTGCCCGGGCTCCAGAAAGCTGCTGCCAAATTCATGATCCATCCAGCTCTGGCCGGTCACGGCGAACGATTGCCCGCCGATTCTCAGCGTGCCAGAACTGCCCAGACGCGTCAGGGAATAGTAAATGGAAGCATTGCCAGCCGTGACACCCTTGCGACTGTAACCCCGGTCTCCATGCAATACGGGAGGCTGGGTCACAGCGAGGGTAAGATTGATTTCGCAGGCGGGATCGTTCGCCTGCAACGATATCTGGTTGGCGTCCTTCATCTCCGCCCGCCACGGTCCATTCCAGACCGCGAGCCCCTCCAGATCCGCTCCGCAGAGCCCCGGACCAGCCCGATTGAGCCGCTGTTGGTGGAAATATCTTCCACCGGACAAATCCGAAACCGCGAAGTGCGCCATATGCAGGTCCCGCACGGTCCAAGCGGAGGGATTGGCCGGCTGTGGGTCGGTGCCAATGCGGAAGAAGGTCAGCTGATAGCCGAACAAATGGCCATCCGAAGCCTGCAAGTTGCCAGTGAAATACCACCATTCAATTTTCTGCGCCGGATGGCTCCCATGATCCTTTGGAAAGGTGAGGGCATAATTTTGGGGAGCAGGTTGCCAGTCGGCGGCGAGGATCCGGGCGGCGAGAACGAGCAGAAGCATCCATTTCATGAGGCAAGGGGGGCGGCGGTGGGGGGGCGCAGGGCGCGGCGAAGAATCCGGGCGGCAAAGAGCCAACCGGCCAGGGCGGTGGCCAGAGGAACCGCCACGCTGGACCAGCCCAGCAGGGCCCAGGGAGGTTTGAATTGCAGCGTCCAGCCAAAACTCTGCACGTTGATGACGTAAATCAAAATGAGACTGAGCACCAGCCCCAAACCCACGCCAATGATCTGACTCATGCCTCCGATCACCGCGCCCTCCATCGCCAGGGTGCGATGCAGTTGACTGCGGGAGGCCCCCACCTGACGGAGGATCAGCAGTTCCTCGCGCCGCTCCAGCACCAGGGTGAACACAGTGGCGGCGACTCCGGCCATCGCCACAAGAATGGCAATGCTTTCCAATGCCCAGGTGATGGAAAAGCTTCGCTCAAAAATCCGCATAACCTCCGCCCGCAGGGTCACATTGGTGAAGATCTGCACGTTGCGTCCGGCCCCAAGCCTTTCCAAAATCTCATCGCGTGTGGCATCCGGATCGCTGCCGGGCCGGAGAAAGACCGCGATATTCGTGGGCACGACTGGTCCGAAATACCTCTCGTAGGCGCTGTGATCCAACGTCACCGATCCCCGATCATTACTATAATCGTAGTAGATGGCCTCCACCCGGAACGGTTTCGCCCCAAGCGGCGTGGGCAGGGAAATGGTATCGCCCGGCTTGAGGTGGTAGCGCAGGGCCAGTGGTTCCGAGATGATGACCGCATCCTTTTCACAGCAGGCTTGCAGAACGCCGCGCCAGTCGGAGGTATCGCGAAACAACCTATGGGCGTGCTTCATACCCACTTGGAAATCGGCGGTATTCATGACAATGCGCGAACCTTCATAGGGCAGGTCGAAATTGCGCAGAACATCCATGGCCAGAACCGCCGAGTGGGCTTTGATTTTGTCGACGGTATCCCCGGAAAAATTCACGTCACCACCCACCCCTTTTTTATTTCCCGGCCGCACATACAGGTCCGCCGAGAGATTGTTGTCCACCCAGTAGATCAATGTTTCCCGAAAACTTCCCACCATGATCGCGACGGACGTCGTCAGTGCCAGCGTGGAGCCCAGCGCACTTACAGGAATGGCCAGGCGGTGCTGGCCGCCGGCTAGATTTCCCCATGCCAGCAGCCCGGCGGTGCCGCAGCGTCTGGTCATCAGTTTCCTCAGAACAAACAAATTCCCCTGCAGAATCAAGGGAGCCACGCTGCTCGCCGCCGCCACCGCCAGCAGGCTGGCCACCACGCCAAAAATCGGGAGTCCGCCGATGGTTGGCAGCTTGCAGGCCAGAAAACCGGCGGCGCTCAATCCCAGGGCGATCATCACCCTGCGCTTGGTGCGGTGGGGTTGGCTCACTCCTTCCGGGGCATTGCGAACGGCGGTGACCGGAGCAAGCCGGGCCGCCTCCAAGGCCGGACGCAGCGCCGCCAGCATGGCCAGCAAGACGCCAACGAGCGTGACGGGCACGGCGGTAGCGAACGTCAGTGGAGCCAGAAAGACAGGCTGCTGCCCGTAGAGAGTCGTCGTGGTGAGTTGGGTCAATTTCACCGCCTGGTGCCCCAATCCCTGCCCCACCAGCAATCCCAGCAGGCAACCAGGAATGGCCAGGGCCGCGGCTTCTCCCAGGAAAAGCCACGCGACATGCGCCCGACTGACGCCAAGTGTGCGCAGCATGCCGATTTCCACCCGGCGACCGATCACAGCGAGGGAGACGGAATTGTAGATCACGTACAAGCCCGCCAGAAAGGCGATTCCAGAAAGCAGGGTGAGATTGAAATGATAGGCCGAAAGCATCTTTTCGACCTCGGATCCACGTCGTGATGGGCGGGCTACGTTCAGCCCTGGGCTTAGTTTGGCGGCGATTTGTTTCTCCACGTCGTCCACGTTCAATCCATCCCGAAGGCGGATTTCCATGCGATCAATTCTCCCCAATTTTCCAAGCCGCCACTGGGCCGCCGCAATGTCCATGAGGGCCACATTTCCCTCCATGGCCCTGGCCGCGCCCTGGTCCATGAGCAGCGCCGCGATGCGCATGTCCTGCTTCTGATCCGCAAACATCAGCGGCACCGTATCACCAACTTTCCAGCCTCGACGCTTCGCGAGTTTTTCAGTCAAAATAACCGCCGAGGGATCATTCAGCAGGGCCAGAAATTGCGTGGGACTGGGCTGGGTGCGGCCACCCCCAAAGTCCACCAGCTCGTAATCCCGCACTTCCTGATCCCGGAGAATGTCCACGCCCAGAATCTGCAGCGTCAGATCCCCCGTCATGGCCTCCCCGGTGACCATCGGACAAAGCGGGCCATATTTTTCAAACTCCGCCAATTCGGCGATGCGATTTTCCGGCAGTCCTCCGGGCGCGGAAATTTCCAATGCCGCGCGGCCCGCAACCTGATTCATGGCCTCCTGGAAGCCGGCCACCGAACTTTCCTTGGCCAGGGCGATGGCGATGATCACCGTAATCCCCAGGGCAATTCCCACCAGCGTGGACAAAGCGCGGAAGGGCTCTTGGCGCAGATACCGCAGGATGAAAGTGAGCCAGAGGTGCATTTTACAGGGAAACAAACTGCCCGTCTTTCATCCGTAATTGCCGACCCGCCGCTGCGGCCACCGCCGGATCATGGGTTGCCAGCAGGATCGTCACTTCGGTTTCACGATTGACCGACTGGAGCAGTTCCACCACACGCTGACCATTGGCTGAATCCAAATTGCCGGTCGGTTCATCGGCAATCACCAGCACGGGTTGGTGAGCCAACGCCCTGGCAATGGCCACGCGCTGGCGTTCGCCGCCGGACAGTTGCGATGGGAAATGCGAGCGGCGTCGATCCATCTCCACACGCTCCAACCACTGCCGCGCCGCCTGCTCCGCCTCGGCATATTTCCGGCCCGCCAGCCGCAGCGGCAGGGCCACATTTTCCATCACCGTGAGCGTGGGCAGCAGATTGAACGACTGAAAGACAAAGCCCACCTTTTCACGCCGCAGGCGCGTCAGGGCTTCATCGCCCGCCGAATGGAGCGGAACCCCCTGCAAGGTGAGTTCCCCCTGCGTCGGAGGCTCCATCGCCCCGCAGAGCTGCAGCAGCGTGGATTTCCCGCAACCACTCGGCCCCATCAGCGCCGTGAAGGATCCCGCCTCCAACTCAAGATCGACCCCACGCAATGCCTGCACAGGAGTCTGGGTTCCGGAGTAGGTGTGGTGCAATTGATGAGCCGTGAGCAGCATGGGATGGAAACGAGGCGTTGCCCGTCATGGATGCAACTATGAAAATCCGGAATCGTTTCGGAGATTCCTACTCACGGTGCCAGTTGCTTCACCCGGTAGTATCGTTTCGAGGCCTTGGAGGGATGCACGAAAGTCTCAGGTGCTCCATGATCAATCCACTGTAACTGACGGGATCCGGCAGTCAGCAGTGTTGGGGAATCCATCCAGTTTGTCAGGTCGGTACTGTATTGAATCTGATATTGGTTTCCCAAATCAGCTGAAAATTTTATCAAAATCGATCGATCCTTTAGGTTTTGCACATTTTCAATCGCCATCGGGTTCGGGATAGTCGTTACGCTCAACTCAGGCCAGAATGCCGTCCAGCCATTTTCGGCCTCGTAAATAATCGTCAGATCCAAAGTTGCCCCTGATTTCAACGTTTGATGAAAATCTATACAGGCCTTTGTTGATCCCTCCTTTAGGATTGAATCGCGCAAAACGATGCCTTCCTGAAGACCCGTGACACAGATCCTAAACCCCTCCAAATCCAATCCTGTTTTGTTTTTTACGCGGATCCCTTGGATTTTGGAGCCGTCCCTATAGTCAAAAGTTAATCCAAAGCGCTCTTCAACACTTGGTGGTCTGAAAGTTCGCACCGGAATTCTCTGCGAAATTGCATTACCGTTGCGGGATGTTGCCCGAACGACCACCTCCGCTGTTCCCAAAGCCAGACCCGTCACATGCAACGTTGTCTCGGACAGGTAGGCACTTGCGAAATATGGACGGGTATTTGTGTCAATTAAATACGCCAGAGGCTCCCCACCAGCGCCATGGAAATAGCCATCCAAATTTAAGGCGATTCGCGAGCCCAACATCACCAGCTGTTCAGGGATGACTCCAGCCGATAGCGGCTCCTCACCACAATTTCCGAGCAGGAGGATATCGAATGTTCCATTGTCCTTGTCGTTTGAGAGGATCCGCAGCGTTACCTGTTTTGGGCCGGACTCTTGGGGAGTAAAACGCACGGATATGGTTGTCTCGCCACTATTTTCATGAAGGTCGTAGGTCAGGCTTTCAGTATTTAAACTAAAATCTGTGGCATCTTCGCCAAGCAGTGAAACTCCCGCGAGATGGAGTTCCATGCTGCCCTTGTTTTTTATCTTGAAGAATTTGGCTTCACCGATTGTATTGGGTGCCTGATTCGAAAACGCGACACTTGCAGTTGTGACCACCACGTTATGGGAATGCCCCGCCGCAATCGCACTAACCCTGTTAATTGTGGAAGGAATCGCAGCCTGACCACTGGAACCCTGCCCCCATGCGGTGATGGACCCGTCCTTACGCCTGCTCACTACATGACCTGCACCCACGCTCGCCTCCTCGACCCCTGTTAAGCCTATGGGGACCATCAACTGGCCGTATGCGCCATCTCCCCAAACGATCACCGTCCCGTCCTTCTTAATCGCCACAGTGTTGTCATACCCAGCGGCAATGGCTGCGACATTTTCTAAATCCGCTGGGACATCTGTTTGGCCTTTGTTATTCAGGCCCCAGGTCACGACGGTTCCGTCATCCCTGAGAGCTACGGAGTGATTCGCTCCCGCTGCGATGGACGCCACGCCTGAGATGCCGGGCGGCATGTTTAATTGACCGTAATTATTGTCACCCCAAGCCACAACACTTCCATCCCGTTTTAGGGCCAGGACATGGTGCTGGCCGGACGCTACAGACTTCACGTCCCTTGCTTCATCTGGCACCTGAGTCTGATGGTAACCAAGCACGTCCCAAGTCACCACCGTGCCATCACTTTTTAGGGCGATGCTTTGATCCCAACACGCAGCAATCGCCACTACATCGGTCAGCCTGATATGGGGGGTAACAGGACTTGCGGCTCCCAGTCCCCAACTTACGACAGTCCCATCATTCCTGAGTGCCAGGGTGTGAGAAGACCCCGCGGCCAACGCCCGCACCCCCTTCAGGTCAGCGGGCAAATCCGTTGAACCATTCGAGTTGGCACCCCATTCCACAACCCTGCCAGCTTCCAGTGGATTCCCCCCAGGCTGTTCAATGATGATTTCGGGCACCACACCATTTCCGGAAACATTGATTTTGAAAATGGAATCGGGCTGATTGTTGGTTGCGATAAACACCGTCGCTTGGCGAATGCCTAGGATTGTAGGAGCAAAGGTCAGTCTGAAGGTTGTCGATGCTCCGGGTGATACTAATTCTTCATGTGGCTGGCTGATGGTGTAATCCTCCGCATTCAGGCCCGTGGTCGCTACGTAAATGCCTTCGAGGTCATGGGAAACGCCCGTGTTTTGAATCGTGAAAGTCAGACTTTTGGAAGCGCTGCCCATTTGCACATTTCCAAAATCGACAGGTGCAGCGTTAGTCAAAATTCTGGCGGCCGGTTCAACGGAGTCGCCTGTGTAAATTACCATCTCTGCGTCAGAATGCGCTGTTCCCGTCACAAGGATATCAAACGTGCCTTCCTCCATATCATCGCTCACCATCCGAAGCCGAGCCTGCCGTAATCCGTAGGCTGTTGGATGAAATTGCATTTGAAACTGAGTTTGCCCGTTGGGCTGAACGGTCGGGGTCATCCCTGAAAGGTCCATGGGGAAATCCACCGCGTCGCCGCTGACCATTTCCAGGCGTGAGATGCTTAGGCTCGAAGTGCCCTTATTTTTGACGATAAATGTTTTGGACAAACCTGCGGTGTTGATTGGCTGATTGCCAAAATCTACGGTCGGGCCGGTTACCGCCAGGGAATGCCCACCGCCAGCTGCGATGGCTTGAACCCCGGTGAGTCCCAACGGCACACTCGTCTGCCCCTCCACATCTCGCCCCCATGCCACAACGGTTCCATCATTTTTTAATGCCAGGCAATGATCCCTATTGGCAACGGCCCGCACACCGACGAGACCTCGCGGCACATTTGTTACTCCATAGAAATTTGCGCCCCAGGCGGCTACCGTTCCATTCTTTTTAAGCGCCAAATTCCCGGCAACAGCCTGCACATCAGTCAGATAAGTCGGAACATTGAGCTGGCCACTGTGATTGGCACCCCAAGCGGCGATTGTTCCATTGCCCTTCAATGCGACCGTATGGGAGTACCCAGAAGCAATGGCGGTTACCTCAGCCAAGCCTGTAGGCTGCGCCAACTGGCCGTAGTAATTTGACCCCCATGCCACGATCGTTCCATTCCTCATGATCCCCACATTGTGCTCGGTGCCCGCTGCGATTGCCTTTAAACCCGTCAATCCGGTCGGCGGTGTCATCTTGGAGGCATTGTCACCCCAGACGACCACTGATCCGTCCCTCAGTAATGCCAGTGTGTGATACGCGCCCGCCGTCACGGCCGTTACATCGCTTAGCCCCGCAGGAACCTGAATTCGACCTGGGGATCCCCAGGCTACGACTGTGCCATCGCTCCTTAAGGCTACGCTGTGAGAATATCCGGCCGCGATTGCTTGGACCCCCTTAAGGCCAATAGGAACATTTATCTGTCCGACAGTGTTCATTCCCCATGCCACGACCTTGCTTATCTCCAATTTTTCTCCCTGTGGCTCCTCGATTTGGATCTTGGGTTGAGCCAGGACAACTGTCCCGTTGAAAAGAGTCCACAAGACCATGATCCGAAGCCGATTTACGATCGGATGACAGGCTATCAACCAAGGTTCTTGTTTCAGTGATTTTGGTAAGCTAGCATGCATAGGGGCACCTTGGAGTCCGAAATGTGTTTACATTGAATATACCAATGATGTCAAATGTAAATCTCGAGAAGTTTAGCTCTCGCTTTCTTCCGAACTACTTGGAAAGGTATTCGGCTGTTAATGTCAAAAGGATAAGCGATTGCACCCTGGCAGGCTTGCCGACAAGGTTGCGAATGGAAATCACCCTGATTGCCGCGATGTCTGAGGACGGGTTTATTGCCCGGGACGGGCGCATTCCTTGGCACCTTCCGCGGGATATTCAGCATTTTCGGGAATATTGTGCAGGCAAGACGCTTCTGATTGGGAGAAAGACTTTTGAACAAATGAACGGCTGGTTTCAGGATCATTTTCCCATCGTGGTCACACGGAGGGCTGGTTACGCGGCGGATCCCGGGAGGGCGGTGGCGACGTTGGATGGTGCCGTGGAGCTGGCCCGTGGGCGCGGGGTGGATGAGTTGGTGGTGCTGGGGGGCGGGGAGATTTTTGCCGCGACGGCGGGGATGGCGGATCGGTTGGTGCTGACCACGGTGCAGACGAAACTGGGTGGCGGCACTCCATTTCCGGTCCAAGAATTTTCTGGCTGGAAGGAAATTTGTGCGCAAATTTTTCCCCCGGACAACACCCACGCCTTTGGCTTTACCATTCAACATCTCTCCAACCCCAACCCCAACCACCACCACCATGCAACGTAGATCCTTCCTCCGCACTTCGAGTCTGCTCGCCGCGAGCGTCCTGACCAGTTCCGCCGAAGACCCCAAGGCCGCACCCGCAAAGGGCAAGGTCGTCAAATCGGACGAGGAGTGGAAAAAATTTCTCACCCCTGAGCAATACCAGGTGCTGCGCAAGGCAGGCACCGAACGACCCTTCAAGAATGCCTACTGTGACAACCACGAGAAGGGCGTCTACACCTGTGGCGGATGCGGGCAGCCGCTTTACTCGTCGGATACGAAATTCGAAAGTGGCACGGGCTGGCCGAGTTTTTTCAAGCCAATCTCCCCGGATGCGATCGGAACGACCGAGGATCGCAAGCTCTTCAGCGTTCGCACGGAGGTGCATTGCTCCAAATGCGACGGTCACCTGGGGCATGTCTTTGACGATGCCAAGGACACCCCGACCGGTCTGCGTTACTGCATGAATTCGGCGGCCATGAAATTTGTTCCTGCCAGGGGTGAGAAAAAGCCCGAGGCCAAAAAGGATCCGCAACCACCTCAGAAGCAATAATTGCTTGCCAGCCCTGGCACTCCATTGTCGTCAGCGCCGAGTGGCGTTTCCCCGCTGCCCGCTGGTGATGGGAATCGTGAACATCAACGACGATTCCTTCTGCGGCGATGGGACGCTCGATGTATCAGACGCCATGGATCAGGCCCGCCGTCAGGAGGCTCTCGGCGCTGAAATCATTGATGTGGGGGCGGAGAGCGCCCGGACCAACCGTGCGGCCATTACGTGCGATGAGGAGATCGCGCGTCTGCTTCCCTTCATCCAATCCTTTCATCGCGAGCCCTGGCCGGACCCAGTCCCACTGCTCTCAGTGAACACCTGGCGACCCGAGGTTGTTGCGGCGGTGCTGCCGGAAGGTGTGGATTTGCTCAATGACATGAGCGCCCTGCCCGACGAGACCAACGCCCGACTTTGCGCTAAACACGGCACGGCGCTTCTGATCATGCACAGCATCGGGGTGCCCAAAGTGCCCCACACGCATGTGACGTATGAAAATATCCTGGAAACCCTGGACGTTTTTTTCTCTGAAAAAATCGCCCTCGCCGAATCCTGCGGACTGCGGCGTGACCAACTGGTGCTCGATCCTGGCATCGACTTCGCCAAACAGCGCGAGGACAACCTGCGCATCTACGCGGGCCTGGATCGCCTGCATCGTTTCGGGGCTCCGATTCTCCTGCCCGTCTCGCGCAAATCAGTGATTGGCCAGGTGCTCAACCTGCCAAATCCGTTGGACCGCGACCCCGGCACCGTCGCCTGCATCGCTGCCGGCGTCAGACTTGGAGCGCAGATCTTCCGGGTGCATGAGGTGTCGGCTGCCTGTCAGGCGGTGAAGGTGCTGCACTGGCTGCATAGGGCTTCCGAAAATTCCCCTTGCCCTTCCCATGGCTAAACCGAATGAGAAGCTCATGCCCGTTCACGCAGATCCACCCACGCTCGACCTGTCGCTCGTCATCCCGCTTTTCAATGAGGAGGATAACGTGGCGAATCTCGTGGAGGAGGCCTGCGGGGTGCTGGAGGGTCGGGATTTTGAAATCGTGCTGGTGGACGATGGATCGACTGATGCCACGGTGTCCCGGATCCCCAGGCGGCCGAATGTGCGCGTGATCGAATTCGCCAAAAACGCCGGTCAGAGCGCGGCAATGTATTCCGGCGTCTATGCCGCCCGGGGCCGCGTGATTGCCTTGATGGATGGGGATTTGCAAAATGATCCGGCGGATTTGCCGCGGCTGCTGGCCGAGATTGACAAGGGATTTGACCTCGTCTGCGGCTACCGCGCCAAGCGCAAGGACACGCTGTTCAAGCGCCTGCAAAGCCGGGTGGCCAATGCGGTGCGCAGCCGGTTCACCGGCGATGGCATCCGGGACACGGGCTGCAGCTTGAAGGCGATGCGCTGCGAGTGTCGCGAAGCGCTGGTGCCCTTTCGGGGCATGCACCGTTTCATTCCCGCCCTTGTCAAGGGTATGGGCTACCGCATCACAGAGGTCCCGGTGAATCACCGGCCGCGCGTTGCCGGAGTCAGCAAATATGGGTTCGGCAACCGGGCGTTTCGCGCAACGCGGGACATGTTTGGCGTGAAATGGCTGTTGAGCCGGCAATTTCAAATCCGCATCAAACCGACAGGGCGGGGTGAAAACGATGCATCTTAGAGCGTCGCCATTTTTTATGGCGTGGAAATTTTCAGGAGAATGAATTTTTGCCCGCTGGAAATGGGCATGAGGATTTTCAGCGTTTCCGTGCCCGCGGCATTTTGAACAGGTGGACTTGCCTGCAGGATGGGTTGCCAGCCCGATAGTTGGGGCGATTCCATGGGCGTGACTGTGAGGTCCGTGAGGCCGGGGCGGCGGTCGTATTCAACGCAGATGGACCCGGCCTGCGTGCAGACTCGCAGCGAAAGTTGGTTGGGTTGATTAGGATTCGTGCCGATGGCGTATTCGACAAGATTGGTCAGTCCATCCAGATCAGGATCCGCAGTCAAGGCAGCCGCAGCAGGATCATTTCCAAAATAGAGCGACTGCCAGGTGGTCAGTGGCAGCGCGGAAGCGCCGCGCACGTTCTCCCCGGTTGGATCCAGGCTGCGCCGCCAGGTGCTGGCATTCATCAGGGAAAGGTGATCGAAGGGCCGTGCAACCACGAGCGCATAGCCGAGACCATCCGCATCCCTGGGCCAGGGGGCCGTGTCATCGTATTCGATGAAATGCAGGATGGTTCCGTTGGAACTTCGCAGGATCAGTCGCTCTCCATCCTTGCTCAATTCGCCGGAAAATGGTCCCAGAACGGGAATCCCCGGACCATAGCGGTAAAGGAATGCGGCGGAATTTTTCACGATGGCGATGCTGGCACCGGCGGGAAGCAGGGAGGCGGGAACGTTGTCCACGGTGAAAGAAATTCCCTCGGATAGACTCACCCCAGCGAGGCTGAGAATGGTGGTGCCCACGTTGCGGAGGATCACATACTGGAACTCCTCCAATCGCGGCCACCCCATGGCCCGCTCAGCTGCCGTAGGCTCCGCGGGGTGATACATGATTTCAGACACGATCAGCGACTGCGCGCTGGGGAGAGGAGTCTGGTTGTAGAGAAAAAGCTTCAGCGGCGCACTCCATGGAGTGCCCGTGGGAGTCTGACTGCTGCCGGAGGGCGCATAGGGATAAGGCTGCAAGACAGGTGCGGGATCAAAGGTTCTGGCAAAGACATTGGCGATTTGCGGCACGAGAATGGGGCCTGTGTATAACATTGCCTGGGGACTCAACTCCGTCGGCACTGGTCCGCCCAGAAGTTCCGCCTTGGCGAGAAAATCCGTGCTGCTGATGGGGGTATTCAGCCCATGAAGCGCCAGGGTATTCATGCCAACTCTCAGGAGCGACCGCCAGGAACTCACGTCGTAGGAGGCCCATTGCATGGCCTCGGTATCGTATTGACCAGTCGTTGATGCCGCGTCCCAGATCAATCCTCCGCTGGGAACATTTGCCGAGGCAATCTGCACGCCATTTAAAAAGGCCGCAAATCCATCGTCAAAATGCACGCGAAGCTCGAGCTTTTGCAGCGAGGTCAGTTGGGCGGCGGTTATGGAAAATTGGATGCGCTGGTAGGCACTGGTCATGACATTTTTCATGATTGGATTGGGGGCCTCGAAATTGATGCCGATGTACGGATCGTAGTCCGGGGTATCATCATATCCGATGCCATTGGTGCCGCTGATCCAAGAGGAATCGTCAAAGGTGTCAGGCCCGGTGGGATTTCCCCGCCAGACCGTTCCGATGTCCGCGGTGGGCAGGAGGCCTTTGGCGGGGGCAGTGGAAGCCACCAGGACGGTCGTGGCGCCGGGTTCGTAAGCGGTGGCCCGCGGATCGGAGCCATCCAGCGTGTAGTAAATTTTCACACCCGGACGAGCGAGGCTCGGCGATGTCAGCGTGAGTTGGAAACCACTGCCCACGGTTCCCCCGGTCGGTGTGGGGGCATTGGAGGTTGGCGGTCGGGTAAACTGGTTGTCCATCCAATCCAGCCGCGCGGTCAACCAATCCTTGAGATGCTGAACCTCCCAGTTCCAGCTGGTGCGGGGCGGCACGGCCGTCCATTTCGCAAAGTTGCGGGACTGGGCTTCGGCCAGTTGGGCCGACAGGGCGTTGATTTGATTCGCGATCTGCGTGTTGGAGAGCACTCCCTGTCGCATATTTTCATAGCGATCCACCCATCGCTGCCAGAAACTTCGGTCCCTGAAAAGTTGGTTCCAAATGCCCTCCCTGAAAAAATCCGTGCCCAAATCCCCCGTCTCTCCCCGCCAGGTATCCCAGTGGTCATCCCGGGAGTCGAGGCTGTCCAATGCGCGGTCGAAGTCCCAGCAGGGTCCAAATTTCAGCTTCCCGCCTCGCTCCTTTGAAAGATAGGTGCTGAGTCTGAGGGCATCCACGTTCTTCAGAGCGACATTGAGAATGTGGTGATCCACCGCCGCCGGGAGGTCGAGGTATTTGACGTAGCCGTTGACCGGGTCACGGAAGTTCACGGCATTCAGCGCCGTCCAAAACTCGCCGAGGTAGCTACCAATCCATTGTCGCTGCATTGCGCTGATTTCGGATTCCTTGGGATCGACAAAATAATAGATTCGGCCTCCGGGCGTGGTCAGGCCCAGATCACCAGGGTCGGCGCGGTCGATCTTAAGCAGGTATCCGCCGCTGATTTCCGGCAGTGCATTGTCTGTGGCAGAGAGCCTGTGAATGTTGACGCGATCCTCCCCGGTCTCGACCTTTTCGCAGAAAGTATAGACCCCGTAGTAATCGGCCTGTGAAACAGGCCCGCCATCCGTATTGAGATAGACCTCCACCTGACGCGTGCGCACGCCATACTGCCCCAAGGAGCGTTCCAAATCGAACGCGAAAGCATTGTGCAGAAGCGTTCGATCAAAATAATACGGCGCTGACAGAACCCAATCCGCGGCCTGCGGCAATCCAAATGGGCTCACCTGTCGGTCCTCGTCGAGTTGATTGCGCGCCTCAAGCGTCAGCGAATACTTGGGATCGCTGGCGGTGCTTGATCCGTGGACCTTGATGAAGGAGCGACTCGTCAGCTGCGGAATGGCGGCGGGGGAACTGCGCTGATTTGAGGCCGCGGGCTCGAAGATCATCCACTCCGCGAGAGTGCCGTTGTTGGGCCGTTGTCCCTGAAAATTATCCAGGATCATGATGGCCAGGTTGGAAGTCACGGCACTCATGTCAGCGGCAAGTTTCAGATAGGTCTCGCCAGTAACCGGGCTGATCCCCTGACCGTTGCCAAACCCCCGGACCCGCAGGCGGGCACTGGAATACAATTGCAGGGCGGTCGTGTAGAGAGGGGAGCCGGACCATGGAAGCGAACCATCCAGCGTGTAGCGGATTTCGACTCCGGCGGGAGCCGAAATGTTCACAATCTGCGCCGTGGAAAACGTTCCGCTGGGCGGCGAGATCATCGGGGGATTGATGAGAGTCGCGTTGGTGGGATTCACCGCGCCGGGCGACGTTTGGGTGAAATAGGCGCGCGCGGCCCCGGCCACGGGTTGGACGAGTCCGTAGGAAATATCCGCAGTTTGCACCGGAAATTTCGGGTCGAACGCAGAAAGCACATTCCCAGTGGGGTCGGAGAGTGCCAGGTATTCTCCCGAAGCACTCAGGGCAAAGTTGGTGTGCAACGTTCCAGTCAAACGATCCTTGCCCGAGGCAAACACCACCAGGTACGCCCCCGGATTCAGCAGGTGCGGAGGGAAAGTCCATTTCTCCATTTCCGTGGTCTTGTCCGTCAGATGATACCCTTCCAAATCCACCGTCACGGTCCCCGCATTGTAAATTTCGATCCAATCGGACGAATCGCCATCCTCATCCAGCAGGCCTGCGTCATTGGAGGCGAGGAATTCCGTGATCAGCACCTGCGACCGTCCCTCAGCCATGCACCAAAGCCATAGCACGCCCATGAGGAGACGGAGTCTGAGTGATTGCATGAATGACGGGGGGAAGTGGTCGGCAGGTGCTCATCCTACCCCTTTAACCAAGGACTGCAATCCTACAGGCTAGCTCACATTAAGCGCGTATTTTGCCTCCGCAGCCCGGTTATCGGACCCGTGATTACTTCCTACTCCAGCGCCATCTTGGCGGTGGTGATTTCGAGCAGTTCGTTGGTAATGCTGGCCTGGCGAAGTTTGTTGTATTCCAGCGAGAGATCCTTGAGCATCTGCTTGGCGTTGTCCGTGGCGTTTTTCATGGCCACCATCCGGCTGGAGTGCTCGGAGGCGCGGGATTCCAGCACCATTTGGTAGAGCGTGTTGTTGACGTATTGCGGGAGGATGGCTTTGAAGACCTCCGCCGGGCTGGGCTCAAAGCTATACTGCGGGCTGAGCGCCGTGGCTTCCTTCGTCTCCAGCACGCTGCCCATGCCTTCGTAGGAACGCTTGCCACCGAGAGTTACGGGATTGACGGGGAGCAGGGTTTCCAGAGCTGGAATGACGGTCACCGTGTTGATGAAATTGCTGAATCCCACCTTCACGCTGCGGTATTCCCCAGTGAGGAATTTCTCCTGCAGGTAGTGACCGACGGTGCGGACCTCGACGAACGTGGCCGGATCCTTGATGGTGAAGTCGGCGGTGAGATTCCGTTTCAAGCGGCTCAGCTGCTGGGAGCCTTTGCGGCCCAGGGAGATAAAATCAACCTCGGCCTCGGGGTGGGCCAGATAAACTTTGCGGAGCAGATTGGTATTCAGTGCGCCGCAGAGGCCCTTGTCCGTGGTGATGACGACCACGAGGTCCTTGGTCCCGGTTCCGGCGGCGAAAAATGGATGCGCCGTATCCTCAATCTTGTCCTTCAGACTGACGAGCACCTGGTTCATCATGTCCGCATACGCCCGGCCGGCCACAGCCTGATCCTGCGCCTTCTTCATCTTCGCCGCGGCCACCAGCTGCATGGCCTTGGTGATCTGGGAAGTGTTTTTGACCGACTTGATGCGGCGGCGGATGTCGCGGGTGGAGGCCATGGCGGTAGGAGAGTGAGTTTAGTAAGAGAGTGGAGGAGTCAGGACTCGCGGACTCTGGTTACTTATTTCCAAGTGGCTTTGAAATCCTCGATGGCCTGCTTGAGGTCGCCTTCGCACTTCTCGATCGTTTTGTCGTTACGGATGGTGTCGAGGAGGGCTTCTTTGCGGGCGATGAGGTATTCCTCCATTTTGCCCTGGCATTCGCGGATGCGGTCCACCGGGACGTCATCGAAGTAACCCTTCTGCATGGCGTAGAGGTTGGCGACTTCGATTTCGAGGCTCTTGGGGAGGTATTGCTGCTGTTTGAAGAGTTCCACGATGCGGGCGCCGCGGTCGAGCTTGGCCTTGGTGGCGGCATCGAGGTCGGAACCGAACTGCGCGAAGGCGGCCAGTTCGCGATACTGCGCGAGGTCGAGCTTGGTGGTGCCGGCCACTTTCTTAATGGCCTTGGTCTGCGCGGCGGAACCCACCCGGGACACGGAGAGACCCACGGAAATGGCGGGGCGGATGCCCTGGTAGAACAAGTCGGTTTCCAGGTAGATCTGGCCGTCGGTGATGGAAATGACGTTTGTCGGAATGTAGGCGGACACGTCGCCAGCCTGCGTTTCGATGACGGGGAGAGCGGTGATGGAACCGCCGCCGTAGGCTTCGGAAACGCGTGCGGAACGCTCGAGCAACCGGCTGTGGAGATAGAACACGTCGCCGGGATAGGCTTCACGACCGGAGGGGCGTTTCAAGACGAGGGAGACCTGACGGTAGGCCACGGCGTGCTTGGAAAGGTCATCAAACACGATGAGGGCATCCATGCCGTTATCCATGAAATATTCTCCAATGGAACAACCGGTGTAGGGGGCAAGGTATTGGTTGGTGGCGGTTTCGGAAGCGGAGGCATTGACGATGCAGGTGTATTCCATGGCCCCGGCGGCTTCGAGGGTCGCGACGACCCGGGCAACGTTCGACTGCTTCTGGCCGATGGCGACGTAGATGCAGTAGAGCGGACGGTGGTCCTTTAATTTGCCCTGCTCGGCCATTTTATTCTGCTTGGCCTGGGAAATGATGGTGTCCACGGCGATGGTGGTCTTGCCGGTGGAACGGTCGCCGATGATGAGTTCGCGCTGGCCGCGGCCGATCGGAATCATCGCGTCGATGGCCATGATGCCCGTCTGCACAGGCTGGGAAACGGACTTCCGGGTAATGATGCCGGGGGCAATTTTTTCAACAGGATACCAGGTATCAGACTTGATTTCACCCTTGCCATCCACAGCCTCACCGAGGGCATTGACGACGCGGCCGAGCATTTGCTTGCCGACGGGGACCGATAGGAGACGGCCGGTGGTCTTGACTTCGTCACCGGACTTCACTTTTTCGCCGCTACCGAGCAACACGACCCCGACTTCGGTTTCTTCGAGATTGAGGGCCAGACCGTAGAGGCCGTTGCCGAAATCGAGCATTTCGTTGAGCATGACATCGGAGAGGCCTTCGACTTTGGCCACGCCATCGCCGATTTCACGGACGGTGCCGACATTGGTTTTTTGAACGGACGTTTTGAGTCCGGCGATCTGTGCTTCTAGTTCCTGGAGGATGTTGCTCATGGCTGGGAAATTCGGGTTGCGATTGGCAGTGATGACGAACTGAAGTGGCGCTGGGAGCACACCCCGGCCTCGTCTCGGGTGGTATCAGGCTAAATGGTTGGGAGGGCACGGAATTAGCGGGAGAGAGGGCGGTTCGCAAGCCCTATTTGTGAAATTTTTCACAAAGTCCCCCGCTGGACCGGTTTTCCCCGGGAAATGCTCGTCAGGAGGGCTGGAATTTCCGGGTTCCCCGGCCATTTCTAGCGGGGTCAAATTACCCCCTGCCATGGCCGCAACCCGGAGCCGGATGGGGACCCGCAGCCCGGGGGTGCGTCGGATCAGGAATTTTTGAGAACAATATTGTAAATGACGTTGCCGGTGTCCCGGCAGCAATCGACACAGGTCTCGAGAATTTCGAAGAGGTCCTTGAGGATGAAGATGCTGGTCGCCTCGTGGGTTCCGTCGTACAATTCCCGATAATGGTCGAGCATGAGTTTGTCGGCCTCGCCCTCGAAGTATTGGAGGCGGTCATTGAATTCCTTCATTCTCGAGAGGTTCATCTGGCCCCGCAGGCCGCGGACCATTTCATGAAGTGTTTCCGCAGCTTCACCGAGCAGGGCGACATGGCGTCCGAAATTCGTGTGTCTGGCGACGCGGTTGCCCAAAATGAAGCGCTCCACAAACTTCTCGGCCGTCTTGGGGATGCGGTAGAGCGAACGGGCCAGCTCGGAGATTTCCTCGCGCTTGATCGGGGTGACAAAATTTTTGACCAGTTCCTCGTTGATCTCCTCGGTGATGCGTTTTTCCTTGCGTCGGGAAAGGACGAGCTCATCCAGGCTGGGCGTTTGCTCCGGCTGGCTGATGATCTGGACAACTGATTCAATGCTGGAGCGGGCCTGCAGGGCACTGGCCTCCAGCAGGCTGAAAAAGATGTCCGGTTTGCCGAAGAATCGTTTAAGGCTGAACATGGTGCAGGAGGGGGTTGGTCGGAAAGTGAAAACGGGAACTTCGTAAAATGCCGGGAGAATGCGCATTCAGCAAGCGCCAATCTTCGACTTGGCTTTGGATCATCAGGCGAATAGTCGGGCCCGTCCTGTCTCCAAAGCAGGCCTTTTCTAATTCATTCATTTAAAATAACTCTGCCTGGATCATTGGCCCTCCGGCGGGTTTGGGGGCGGAGACTTCGACTGGCATCCGCTGGCGAACGGGCAGCATCGCGGTGGGCGTGTCCTGCGTGGCGCAGTGGATCTCGATGTCCATAAATCCCAAGGCTCCAAGCTTGTTCTGAATGAGCCCGGTCACCAGCGCCGGCTTGTTGCAGTCGGAACTGAGGTGGCCGAGGACGATGCGCTCCAGGCCCTCGTGGGCGATGTCCGCGATGAACTGGGCGGTCTGTTCATTGGATAAATGTCCGTGCTGAGAACTGATGCGCTGCTTGGTGGAATACGGGCGCTTCTGGTCGTTCTGGAGAAGATTTCCATCGTAGTTGGCCTCGACGAAAAGGGTGTGCACTCCCTTCATCATTTCCCGGATCACCCGCGTGATGTGGCCCAGATCACTCAGGATGCCCAGTCGGCGCGCACCGCTGCGGAATAGGAACCCCAGCGGATCCACGGCATCATGGGGCACGGGACAACTGGTGATCTCCCAGTCCATCAGCGTGAAGGATTGACCGGGGTGAATGATCTTCCAATTGCGCTCCCCGGGTGCTTTAAACGACTCGCGCACGACCTGCCGGGTCAGTGCGCTGCAATAAATGGGCGTGGAAAATTTCCGGGTCAAAATTTCCAACCCCCGCACGTGATCGCCATGTTCGTGGGTGAGCAGGATCGCGGACAGGGAGGAGGGGGCGACCCCGATGGCCTCCAGTCGGCTCTGCAATTGGCCGGCACTCAGACCGGCATCGACAAGGATGCGCGTGGCCCCCTCGGAAATGAGGGTGCTGTTGCCGCCGCTGCCGCTGCCGAGAACCGTGAGATGCATTTGGAAATTTAAATGGGAAATTCGGGAAAACCAGCGTCTGTTACACCAGTTCCCCCCCCCCCACCCAACCCATCAGTCACGTTTGTCCCACCGTTTCAAGACATTTCGCTTATTGCTTACCCTCGGCCTGATCGGCGGCGGGATCTGGCTGGCCGTGATCGCCTATGACCGCGGGTTCACACGGAAGTGGCGCGACCGCATCATCACGGAGTTGGAAAAATACGGCATTGCCGCGGAGATCGAACGCCTGACGATCGATCCCGTGAACGGCCTCACCGCCCGCAATGTAACTTTCTATGATCTGGCCAACCGCCGCCACCGCATGGCCTCGATCAGCAACATCAGCCTCGATCTCGATCTGGGCAAACTCGTGGAGGGCGAGGGGTTCCTGAGGACGGTGGATCTGCGCCGGGCGGCGCTGTCCCTGCCCGTGGATCCGGATGTGCCCGAAGGACCGGCACTGGAACTCAGCGGCATCAATGCCCGGCTTCATTTCAGCGGCGACCGCGTGGACATCGCCCGCGCCGAAGCGGACATTTCCGGCATCCGCGTCAATGTGCGCGGCAGCATCGATCTGCCCAAGCATCGCAAGGGATCCCCGGAGGAAATGGAGGAATGGAGGCTGGAGCGGGAACGGCAGTTATTGGAAATCAAAAAACGCCGCGGCATGCTGCGCGAAGTGCTGGGTTTTCTCGACAAATTCAAGGGGGCCGGAAATACCAAGGCCATCGTCAACGTGCAGGTGAATGGACCTCTCGCCGATTTCCATAAACTGCAGGCCAACGTCCGCGTGCAGGCGGAGAAACTCACCTGCGGATCCTTTCATTTGCAGCGCCTGCGGGCCGAGGCCGACATCGCGGACGGCATGGTTTCCCTGCGCGAACTGGACCTGGAGGACCCCCATGGGAAACTCAAGGGCCAGGCGTTCTGGCGCATCATGGAGGATGAGGACATCGACTTCTGGCTGGATTCCTCCGTGGATGCCCACGCCCTTCTCAAGGGACTATGGGATCTGCCCGGCCTTGGCGAAGTGGTCTTTTACCAGCCTCCGCAGCTCCACGCCGATGGCAAATACCTCCTAAATCAAAAACCCGGCGGTTTTAAACTCCCGCTCAAGGCGGTGGCGAGAGTCGATTGCCGGCGCTTCACAACCCATGGCGTAATCTTCGATGGATTCCACGGGGATCTGGCCATGAACGCTGATGAATTTTACGTCCGCAATCTGCTCCTGGAACATGAGAGCGGCCAGGCCTCCGGCACGGTCATGCGCACGGCGGAAGGCGGCGTGAAGTATCATGTGAAATGGAACATCAAACTCAATGCCGCCCTGCCCTTCGTCGAGGAGGACAGCCTGCAGCAGATGCTCTCCTCGTTTTCCTTCCAAAAGGACGGCGCCGTCAATCTGGAAGCCATGGGCGCCGGCCCCGACCTCGATCCGGCCACCTGGACCGGCAGCGTCCAGGGTGAACTGCGCAATTTCTCCTACAAGGAACTCCCCATCAAACTCGTGCGCGCGGACGTGACGCTCGCCGCCGGCAAATGCATCCTCCGCAACACCCTCCTCCAGCGCCCCGAGGGCGAAGTCCGCATCGCCCAGCTCAATATCACTACCGCCGACCGTATCTTTGAAGTGCAGGGCCTCGTCAGCACCACCCAGCCGCTTCCCCTCGTCAAAACGTTTCTGCCCTGGATCCATAAGGCGGTGGAGCCCTACGCCTACGACGCACCACCCACGCTCAAGGCCGATGGCATCATCCATGGGCTCGATTCCATCAAATCGGACTTGATGGTTCACATCCACTCGCCAGCACCCTGCTCCGCCATCGCCGGAGGCGAAAAATACAACCTCACCACCGCCACCGGCACGCTGCACTGGAAGGATGACATCCTGCGGCTCGACCTCACCGCCAAGGGCGTGGCGGGCATGAATCACAGCGGCGTGACGTGCGAGCGCGAACCTGATTTGAAATTCAACGGCGACTTCGGCGTGGGAAAAAATCTCGGCAAAGTTTCCTCCTGGAAGCTCGTCGCCAAGTCCGCCGAGGACATCAAAATCGCCATCGGCGGCAAACAAATCCCCGCGCAAAATCTGGTGGCCACCGTCACCGCAGAAAACAGCAAACTCGAGGTGGAGGCCACCGGCCGCGTCTACGGGGGGGCGGTCGCGGGGAACTTCGGCTTCGCGGATGTCACCAAACCCGAGCCCTACAAGGGCGCCGTTAGCCTCGAGAAGATCAGCTACGCCCAGCTGGCCAAATTATTCGACCCCAACAGCAAGACCCTCGGCGAACTGAGCGGATATCTCAATTTCACCGCCAAGGGATCCGCCGCCGCCAGCATCAATGGCAACGGCCGCATCGTCATTAACGATGGCGACATCTTTGCCATTCCACTGCTGGGCCCACTCTCCAAGATCATCTCCACAGTACTGCCGGTCGGAAAACTTATTTACAGTGTGGCCCGTGAAGCCTCCGCAGACATCGTCGTGGAAAAGGGCGTGGCGCGGACGGATAAATTCGAAGCCCAGACCTCCACGTTTAAATTGCTCGTCAGCGGCATGGTGGATTTTCTGAACGACCGTGTGGACATGACCGCCCGCATGAACCTTCGCGGTGCGCCCGGCCTCCTGCTTTTCCCCGTCAGCAAGCTCTTTGAATACGAGGCCCTTGGGACCATGGGAGAACCCGGATGGCAACCGAAGCACCTCGGCATTCCCTTCATCGGCGACAGGGAACGCCCCATGGAAAAGCCTCCGGAGGAAAAACGCTGACGTTGAAAGCCCCTAGACCCCGGCGCGCTCCAGCACCAGCGCACAGCGGCTCGGAAGATACACCAGCAGCCTGTCATCCCTGGTGAAATATTGCTGCCCCGGAGCCAGGCGGCCTGGTCCGTTGAAACGCGGCTCATCCGTGTCCAGCGCCAGGAGGTAGGAGCCGGTTGGAGCATGCACGGCATAATCCGTCTGGCTTTGCGTGGGATGCAGGTTGACCAGAATCAGAAAATTTCCCCGGCTGAAGCACAGCGTTTCATCCGAGACATGGCTGTGATGCAGACAGGGCGCACTTGCCATCGTGGCCACCCCGCCGAGCAGGGCTAGCATCGCCTGATCGAAGTCTCCCAGGCCGCGATATTTCAACCCCGGATCATCCCGCAGCGACCACTGCCGCCGCGAATAATGATAACTCCACCCGTTGCCCTCGCGTGGGAAATCCACCCACTCGGGGTGCCCGAACTCGTTGCCCATGAAATTCAAATACCCATGCCCCGCCGTCGTCAGCGTGAGCAATCGGGCAATTTTATGAAGCGCGAGCGCGCGATCAATGATCAGGCTCTGGGAGTTTACGCTCATCTCGGTATAAATCGCCGCACCGGTGAGCGCGAAGAAAAACGTCTGCCCGCCCACGATGGATTGATCATGCGATTCCACATAGGAAATTGTTTTTTCATCGGCGCGGCGGTTGATGAGTTCGAAATAAAGATGCTCGATGTTCCAGTCCTCATCCCGCACCTCGGCCGCCAGCTTGAACCACAAATCCGGCACCCCCATGGCGAGCCGATAATCGAATCCCACGCCGCCGTCCTGCAGCGGCGCACCCAGGCCGGGCATGCCGCTCATGTCCTCCGCGACCGTCATCGCCTCCGGGCGGATTTCATGGATGAGCTTGTTGGCCAGCATCAGGTAGACGAGCGCATCCTCGTCCGTGGCAGGCGTGAAATAGTCGCCATACCCGAGGAAATTTTTCCCCAGCCCGTGGTGGTCATAGAGCATCGAGGTCACGCCATCGAACCGGAAACCATCCACGCGGAACTCCTCCAGCCAGTAGCGGCAATTGGACAGCAGCAGGTGCAGCGTTTTATCCTTGGCGTAATTAAAACAGCGCGAGTCCCACGCCTCATGGTAGCCGCGCGGCCCGTCATGAAAATACAGATACGGCGTGCCATCGAACTCCGAGAGCCCCTCCAGCACATTCTTCACCGCATGCGAATGCACCAGGTCCATGATCACCGTCAGACCAAGTCCATGCGCGGCATCAATCAGTTCCCGCAGTTCCTCCGGCGTTCCGAAGCGCGACGAGGGCGCAAATAGGTTGCTCACATGATAGCCGAACGATCCGTAATACGGATGCTCCATCACCGCCATCAACTGGATCGTATTGTAGCCCGACGCCGCGATCCTCGGCAGGACCGCTTCGCGAAATTCCGCATACGTCCCCACCCCGCCACGCTCCTGCGCCATGCCCACGTGCGCCTCATAAATCAGCGGTGGCCGTGCCGATGCCGCCACCGGCTCATGTTTCCAGACATACGGTTCCGGTGTCCAGACCTGGGCGCTGAAAAGTTTCGATCCATGATCCTGCACCACCCGCCGCGCATACGTTGGTAGCCGCAGGCCCTCGCCACCATTCCAATGCAGGTGCAGTTGGAAATGCTGGCCATGCTGCAGCGCCTCCGCCGGCAGGCACACCTCCCAATCCCCCGCCGACTCCAACCGCCGCAGGGCATATTCCGCGCGGTCCTTCCACTCCGTCATGTCGCCCGTCAGGAATATCGCCGTCGCATTCGGCGCATGCTCCCGCAGCACCCAGCCGTCCGCCTTGCGGTGCAATCCATAAAATTCATGCCCCGCCGCCCACCCCGCCAGTCGGCCTCCGACAGCCACGCGGTTGAGCGTGGTCAGATATTTCATCCGCCTGCGCAGGTAATCGCCGTCGTAGGGAGAAAGCCACGCGTCCTCCTGGATGCGGGGCAGGGTGGGAGGCCAGATGGAAGCAGATGGGGAGGTCATGAATTGAGGATACGTCGTCAGCAAACAGCAACTTGCACCATTCATCCAGCAGCATTTAAGCCGATTCGCCTCCCCGATTCCCTGCAATTTTGCGCTGGCACGCCGGAAGTCCTGCGGCAGAGTCCGCACATGTCTGAGCCTTTATTAACTGTGAGCAATCTGGAAGTCGGGTTTACCACCGACGATGGATTGCTGCGTGCCGTGGACGGCATTTCCTTTGAAGTGCAGGCCGGGCAGACCGTGGGCCTGGTGGGCGAATCGGGTTGCGGTAAATCCGTCACCGCCTTTTCCCTCACGCGCCTGCTCCCCCAGCCAAGCGGACAAATCCTTGGCGGCAGCATCCGCCTGCTGGGACGCGAACTCGTTTCCCTGCCCCTCAATGAGATGGCGAAACTGCGCGGCGAGAGCATCAGCATGATTTTCCAGGAACCCATGGCCGCGCTCAATCCCGTGCAGACCATCGGCCGGCAGCTGGGGGAAATCTACGCCCTCCACCACACCTGTTCCCCGCCGGAAGCCCTCCAGCGATCCGTCGCCATGCTGAAAAAGGTGGGCATCCCCTCGCCGGAAATCCGCCTCACCGAACACCCCCACCAACTCTCCGGCGGGATGCGCCAGCGCGTCATGATCGCCATGGCCCTCGCGCTCAAGCCCGCACTCCTCGTGGCCGACGAACCCACCACCGCCCTCGACGTCACCGTGCAGGCGCAGATCCTCGATCTCATCAGCGACCTCCAGCATGAGATGAAAATGGGCGTGCTGCTCATCACCCACGACCTCGGCGTCATCGCCCAGACGTGTGATGAAGTGGTCGTCATGTATGCCGGCCGCATCGTCGAACGCGCCCCGGTGCAGGAACTTTTCGCCAACCCCCGCCACGCCTACACCCGCGGCCTGCTCAGCTCCATTCCCCGCCTCGACGGCACGCCCAAGACCCGCCTCCCCACCATCGAAGGCACCGTTCCCGCCCTCTCGGAAATGCCCGTCGGCTGCCGCTTCTGCATGAGAAATGGCGCCACGCCGGACTCCCCCACCCTCTTCACCCGCCCGGAATACAAGGAAGTCACCCCCGGCCACTGGCTCGAACTCTGCCCCCGCTGTTGCACCTAGGGAAAATGACGGTAGATTTCCAACGTATGTCAGCCACGCTTGAAATGGAAACGGTGCAGGATCAGGAGGCGTTCAATCTCGCCCGCTGGGCCGAAATCTGCGCAGATCCCGTCCTCTCCAAGCTCGAATTCCGCGTCGAATCCGACGCCCACGGCCACCCCATCATGAGCCCCCCTCCCGCCTTCAGCCACGGTAATTATCAATCGGACATCGTCTTCCGACTCCGCCAACTCCTGGCCAGAGGAACCGTCGCCACCGAATGCCCCATCTCCACGAACGGCGGCATCCGCGCTGCCGACGTCATCTGGATCTCCCCCGAACGGCAGGCACTTTCCCTCAAACAAAACGTCCTCACCGTGGCCCCCGAAATCTGCGTGGAAGTCCTCTCGCCCGGCAATACCCGCGGAGAAATGGACGCCAAGAAGCAACTCTACTTTGATGCGGGCGCCGACGAAGTTTGGTTCTGCGATCTCAAAGGCCGCATGTTCTTTTTCACCAAAGCCCAACCAGGCACCCCCAGCCCCTCCCTCGCGTGCCCGGCATTTCCGGAACAAATTTGATTTTGGTTGAACTCCCCGCACTCGGGTGCGACTCCCCCTTATGGTCTCGCCACCCCTGTTAAACGTCACCGACCTCAACGTCCACTTCCCCGTGCGCGGCGGTGTCTTTCTCCGCACCATCGGCTCCTGCAAGGCCGTGGACGGCGTCTCGCTCACCCTGCAACGCGGCGAGACGCTCGGCATCATCGGCGAATCCGGCTGCGGCAAGACCACGCTGGGCAAGGCCATCGTCCACCTGCTCAAGCCCACCGCCGGCACCGTCATGTTTGAAGGCCAGCCCCAGCACCACGACCGCCGCCAGCGCGCGCGTGATTTTCAAATGATCTTCCAGGACCCCGCCGAGTCCCTCAACCCCCGCCAGACCGTCGGCGACATCATCGGCGAAGGATTCGTCGTCCAGAAAATGGGCACGCCCAACGAGCGCCGCCAGTGGGTCGCCGCCCTCCTGGAGAAAGTCGGCCTGCCCACCTCCTCCGCCCGCAAGTTCCCGTTCGAGTTCAGCGGCGGCCAGCGCCAGCGCATCGGCATCGCCCGCGCCATCGCCCTCAAGCCCAAACTCATCGTCTGCGACGAACCCGTCTCCGCCCTCGACGTCTCCGTCCAAAGCCAGGTCCTCAATCTCCTCATGGACCTCCAGAAGGAAATGGAACTCTCCTACCTCTTCATTTCCCACAACCTCGCTGTCGTCAAACACATCAGCGACCGCCTCGCCATCATGTATCTCGGCAAGATCGTCGAAATGGGCCCCGCCGAAGAACTCTACCGCGCCCCCCGCCACGCCTACACCAAGGCCCTCATCTCCGCCATCCCCGAGGCCGATCCCACCGCCCCCAAACAACGCATCCGCCTCACCGGAGACATCCCCAGCCCCATCAACCCTCCCCCCGGCTGCGCCTTCGGCCACCGCGTAAAAGCCCCACGCTACGAGGAATCTTTAAAGCAACCCATCGCCCTCAAGGAAATCACCCCAGGCCACTTCGTCTCCAACTGTCCCTGCTGCGTGGAGTGATCTTGCAGCCAGCCACCCCTGCTTGAGCAGCCGCACTCAGTTTATAAATCCAAACCCCACTGCCTAACCGCTAAGCAGCATGTTCGCCTAAAAAATGAAAATCGCCCTGTCAGTCGTTTGCTCGGGTCTTTCCATTGGCTTTGCGTTGTGCTGGGTTGCAATGATGCTGTATGCGAAAGGAATGGGTAGTTTTAGCGGAAACTATCCGTGGAGTTTGTTTGACAAATTTTGGGTTGGTGCGCCGATATTTTTTGCGCTTATTGGTGCTGTCTCGCCGTGGCTCTCACTATCAACTGTGACCAAAAGCATTTTACTCGGAAGTTTAATCGTTCTATGCTTTGCTTCCCTCTTGATCGATGATGTTGCGGTGTTCGGCAAGAAGTCCATTCAAAGCAAAATGCTGACAATACTTTTAGGAAGCCTCCCGATTCTCATTCTCCTTGGCACATGGATTGCCGTATTCTTGTCAACCCTGAAGCGGAATCGCCAGCAGGATTGCCGCCTCGGGAACCCATGAATGCGCCCACCAAGGCAAGGGCGAACAAGGGCGCGGATGGCAACCCCTCCCAGCCCTTCCCTTTTTTCTCGCACGTGTCACTTCACTCCAACGCCCCTCCTACTCACCACGCGCCACCCCGGCTGGGTGGGTTGCCATCGCTCTAACGTTAGGCGTCGCTACCGCATCGTGAAATGAAAGTCGGCAAATACACCTTTGAACCGATTCCCGCTCTCATCGGATTGTCTATTGCTGCACTCATCGCTTGGGGCATCCACTACTTTACTGGTTTCAGCTTTTGGGCAGCGCTCGCCATCGCAGTTGTTTCCATGCTCATCAACGGCATTGTCGCCGAGGACGAGGACAACGCACCCGGCGGCTTCAACAATCCGTTGCCAGGCGACAAAGAAAAAACACCACCGAACGATGCTGAACCCTGACAACCTACGCCATGAACTCTCCGCGACGCTTCTCAGCTTTGGCACAACCACCAATGTCTTGTTCGGGCGCCCGAATCCCGGTTTCGCGGCTTGGAAGCTCGTCGTGGAGTTCACACACTCCCTTGGTCTCGGGGTTGTTTCCGTCTGGGAGTCAGGCGACTGCGACATCGACTTTTTGCCGGAGGGGAGCCGCGACGGCATCACACTGCACGGCGAGTTTGAGAGCGATTCAGAGTTACTTCACTTCGTCGCGTCTTCCGTTCCACCACTTCTTGTTCGCAAGTAATTTGCCAATGGCCGCAACGCCTCCCAAATAACAGCTCCCGAAAATGATTTTACTTCCCCACTGCCTCAACGCTCAGTAGCATGTTAGGCTAGAAAAATTGCCATGCCTCTACTCGACGAGACCGTATTCCGGAAGACCTTTGGGACAAAGATGGTCCGTGTCATGGCTGATGGAAATGCTCCGTTCACGTTCTGGTCTTACTTTGATCTAATACCTAAGGACGACTTCCAAGGTTACGATTGCTCAGAGGGTAGCGTCCAGTGGGTCTGGCGCGATGAGGGCGGGCGGTTCGAGCATATCCTCATCGACACGAAGGAGGACAAGGATGTCTTCATGGTGGTGATTTTGGATCTGCACAAGGAGGAGGTTTTTGGACACCGTCTCATGGATCTTAAGCACGAGTATGGACTCAGAGGATAATGAAGATGCCCCCTCACCGCTAAGGAGCATGTCCGGCAAATAAATATAATTCGATGCAACTGCAACACTCGTGGGCGTTCGCGATCTTTCTGTTGACGGTGGCCGGCACTACCGCTGCCTTCCTAACGGTTGGACGCTCCCGGATGCGTATCGGCCTTAGTGCCAAGATTCAGTTCGCAACAACGGCTGCAATATTTTTCGTGCTTCTTCACAACATTTACTGGGAACGCGAAATCACTGAAATCGCCTCCAGGGGCTGGACGCTTCTTGTTACTTTTCCGGCGTTTTTAATTTGCTTCGCCATGTCTTTCATCCTCGCAATCGCGTTCACCATTAGGGCACGGAGATTGCGGACTGACCGAACAATCCCGGTTGAACAGGAAAAAGCCGAACACCGCGCGGCTGCAAGCGCCCCGAAGACTTTCAATGACGGCTATCTCTCGTCTATCTTTTGCGCTGTTCTTTGGTTCGTTGTCCTCGTGTTCTTTTGCGGCGGGGTCATGGACACGGGCGCAACGCGCGAAGTGTTTCTCTACTCACTTAGCGTTTATGCGATGCTGGTTCTACTTATCATGGTTCGGCGTCCGGCCACGCCATCGAAGCTCGACTTGATCCTTGTCGGCTGGGCCTTGCCTGTCCTGTTCTTCGCGCTGCTTCTGCTTCTCCCGTTCGTGTGGCACCTTCGAGGCGTCGGTTAGCCATCGGCATTTGTGCGCCACGCAGCTTGTAATCACGTCTTTCAGACTCTTGTTTCACGCCTCTACCGATTCCAACCCACCGCCTCAAATAACAGCTCCAGCAAAATGCTGTTACATCCCCACTGCTTCCGCTTCGGCTCACGGAACGCCGGGTTTGCCAGAGGCTCAGTCGGGATGGACTACGCTACCCCGGCGGAGGCAGCATCAGTCGGCAGGGGCCGAGGTCGAGGTAGTCCTGGCCGGGGGCGGGGCGGTAGGCGGGGGTGAGGCGGTAGAGGCGGCCCATGCCTTGTTCGATGATTCCGGTCTTTCTCATGACGCGGACGTGCATGGAGGTGGCGGAGGGGGAGAGGCCGGAGGTGGAGGCGAGGTGGGTGACGGAAACGAGGTCGTGCCGGGCCAACTCATAGAGCATGGTCCATCTGGCAGGGCTGCCAAGCAGCAGTGAGACGGAGTCAATGCTCCTCTGCGGGAGCCGGGTGAGAGCGTGGGGCTTTCTCATGCAGGAAAAGTAGCCCCCACTTCGGGAAAAGACCAGAATTTATTCAATCGAGCCTGACATTTATCAAATCGAGCGTAGGCAACATTAAATCGAGAGTGACGTTAAGATAATCGAGAGTAGGGTTTTTATAATCGAAGATGATGAATTTTTGATCGAGACTGGAGAATGAGTAATCGAGACTCGACGTTGGATCATCGAGCGTGGGGAATTGATAATCGAGAGTAGGAAAATGAGGCTTCATGGTGCTCTCGATCATCATCACGGAGGTTCCGACGAAAATTTTACAGCCTTCGACGATGTAGAAAAGGTGCCGGAGCCGCACGCTGGCCTTTTCCTTAACTACGGGGCATGGACCGCTCTGCCCATTGTTTCGCAAGCCGAGCAGCGACCCCGTACCTTATTGCAAACTGACGGTTTCATTCTCAATCTTTTTGCTAATACCGAGGCGGTAGATTTCCTTCTCGGTCACTCCGCCGCACCCCTGAATACGGCGCCTCCAAGGCGGCAAATTTCTTTCAATGCCCTGCGCATGGAACTAGGCTGGGCGATGGCATCCAGACGACAATTCCTGAAAACCCACGGTGCGATGATCGCGCTGCCATTTCTGCATTCGTTCTCCAGCGCGTTTGGAGGCACCGTGCCCGGCGCGGCGAAGCCGGCCCGCCGGCTGGTGATGATGTATGCACCCAATGGACTGGTCAGGCGCTGCTTCTTCCCGGGTGAAGAAAAATCGGAGCTGCCGGAATTTGTCGGGGGATTTGCCGCGGACAAATTTAAGAACGAAAAGCGGCATCGCAACGAGCCTGGCATCTATCCGGTGACGCTGACGGAGACAATGCAACCGCTGTCCGCGCACACCAGCGACATCACGCTGGTGACGGGTCTCGACCGCACGTACAAGGACGGGCAGGATGTGCATGCGCAGGGGGCCTCGTGTTACCTGACGAGTGTGTCCCCGGAACAGGCGGCGGCACAGAACATGGCGCATCCCAACGGACGCAGCCTGGATCAGGTCATCGGCGACCACGTCGGACACTCCACGGTCTTCAATACGCTGGAGATCAGCTGCAATGGATTTACGACAGGCAAGGAGGACATTTATTTCGACAATATTTCCTGGTATGGGCCCGACCGCATCGCGCCGTCCATCAAGGATCCCAAGAAACTCTACGACCGGCTGTTCATGGCCGACAGCTACCGGACCCACGTCACGGATGTCACCGACCTGATGCTGGCCGATGCGAAATCCCTCTCCAGGAAGCTTGGCAGGGATGACCGTGAGACAATCGGGGGCTTTATGGAAATGATCCGCGATGTGGAAGTCCGCATCGCCAGGCTGCAAAAACTCGTGGCCACCGCGGACGCGAAAATTCCCACCAACGAAATTCTGCCCCGAGGCGAGTATATCCGCCTGCAGGCCGACCTCATGCTGCTGGCCCTGCAGATGGGCATCACCAACGTCTGCACCTTCATGCTGGGGCCTGAGCGGTGGGAGTCCCCGATGCTCTACGAGGGCGTCTTCGACAAGCCGGTGAATCACCACACCATGACGCACAATCAGAAGGGCGATGGCTACAAGGGCGTGCAGAAGATCGACGCCTTCCACATGCAGCAATATGCCTACGTGCTGCAGCGGATGAAGGAAATCAAGGAGCCGGACGGCACCTCCCTGCTGGACAATTCACTGGTCACCTACGGTGCCGGGCTGGGGGATGGATCGACGCACCAGTATTTTGACCTGCCCCTCATCGTTGCCGGCACCGGCCAGCAGCAGATCAAGCAGGGACGCTTTATCCAATGCAAGGGCGGCACGCTCAACTCCAACATGTGGCTGTCGCTGGCCCAGCTCATGGGAGTGGAGATGAAACAGTATGCGGACAGTTCGGGTGTCATCTCTGATCTGTGGACCTGAGACTGTGTTCATGTTTTCCAGAAAATTCACCGCCCACTGCACCCTGCTGCTTTCACTCTCAGGCCTTGCCCTGACGTGCCGGGGCGCGGACGACTTCGAAGCCTTCCTCAAGCCCCTCTTCGCCGAGCATTGCATCAAGTGCCACGGTGGAGAGAAAACAAAGGGGAAGGTGAATCTCAAGGAGATCACCGATCTCGCGCATTTCCGCTCCAAACCAAAACTGCTCAACGACCTGGTCGAGGTCATCGAGGCCGGGGAAATGCCACCGGAAGACGAAACCGCATTGAACGAAGCGGATAAAAGCAAACTGGTGGAGACGCTGAAATCGCTGCTGAGCCAGGCCGCTGCGGGCGGAGGCAGGGCGCCGGTGGGTCTGCATCGACTAAACCGCTTCCAATACAACAATGCCGTGCGGGATTTGTTCCAAATGAAGCGCGATGTCTTCAGCCTGCCGGAAAAGTTGATGACCAGAAATGGAAACTATCTCCATGGCAGGTCCGACCGAATGCCCGACAAGGTCAGCGTGGCCTGCCTTTCCCTGAAGCCGGAGTCCGGCTTTCTGGATGTGCAGGCGTTTCCCAAGGATTTGCGTGCCTCCCATGGCTTCGACAATCAGGCCAACCAGCTGACGCTCTCCCCGCTGTTGCTGGATTCGTTTTTGAAACTCAGCGTTTCCATTCTCAAAAGCCCGGACTTCAAGGAGGAAAATGTCGGGATCTGGAAGGCTTTTTTCATGGCGCCGGATCCCAATGCCGAACTGCCCGACCCGATCCGCTCACGCCTCTCCCCATTCCTAAACCAGGCATTCCGGCGGGTCGTGGATGCCGAAACGATCCAGCGTTACACGGATTATGCCCTCAGCCAAATCAAGCGCGGCCTGTCCTTCACCGACGGCATGAAAAAGGTGGCGTCTGCGATCCTGTCCTCGCCGAGATTCCTTTACGAATACGATTCGGAGGACGCGGCGGAGGACAACTTCGAACTCGCTGCCCGGCTGTCGTTTTTCCTCTGGGCCAGCAGCCCGGATGCGGAACTCCTGCGCCTGGCGGAGAGTGGTGAACTGGCCAGGGGGGAGGTATTGGATCAGACCATCACACGCATGTTCGCAGACCCGAAGATCGAACGCTTTTTGGACACCTTTCCCGCGCAGTGGATGCAGCTGGAGAATGTTCTGGCCGCGACTCCCGATCCCGCCAAGGCCAGATTTTTCAGCATGGAAAATACGAACCCCGCGAGCACCCAGATGGTGCTGGAACCCCTGCTGCTCTTCGATGCGGTGTTTCTGGAGAACCGTCCAATCATCGAACTCATCAACCCCACCTTCAGCTATCAAAGCGATTTCCTCCGCACCTGGTACACATCAGACCTGAAGCCGCCCGTGCTGGATGCCGCAAAGATCGTCGAGGAAAACCGCACCAACGAAGCGAAGGGGAAATCCCTGGAAGCCAGCATCCAAAAGGCGCAGACGGATATCCTCAGCCTGGTCGAACCTGTGAAGGCCAGACTGAGCGCTGCCCGGCAGAACGCAACCGGAACACAGCCGCCGATGGATTTGAAACCCTTTGCAGCCTGGGAATTCGATGGAAATTTGAAGGACACCGCCGGATCGCTCGACCTGCAGGCCAAAGGCGAGATCCGTTACCAGGACGGCGTGCTCATCCTAGAGAAGGAGGCCTACCTCCAGAGTGCACCCCTCCCCGTGGATCTGAAGGCCAAGACCATGGAAGTCTGGTGCAAAATTCATGACCTGGGGCAATCCGGTGGCGGATTGATGGGCATCCAGGGGAAGGGTGATTTCTTTGACACCATTGTGCTCGGTGAGCGGAAGCCGGGGCATTGGATTTCCGGCAGCAACGGCTTTGCCCGCACGGAGGATTTTGCCGGATCCATGCCGGAAACATCCCCCATGCAGGATTTACACCTGGTCATGGTCTATGCCGGGGACGGCACCACCACCCTCTACCGCAATGGCGAATTTTACGGTCAACCATTCAACAAGGGCCCGGCCGTCTTTCCCAAACAGGAAACCACCGTGCTGTTCGGCATGCGGCACCTCCCCCCCGGAGGAGGCAGGCACCTCTCCATCAGTCTGGACAAAGCCCGGCTTTATAATCGCGCCCTCACTGCTGACGAAGTGAAATCGAGCACCGGTGGAGACTACATTCCCAACGACGCGCTGCTCCAGGCAATGACGGCCGAGCAACGATCTCAGATGGAAGCGCTGAACAAATCCCTCAGTCAATCAGAGGTGGCGCTCAAGGAGCTCCCAAAGCCAAGAGATCCCGTCAAGGAGCAGCAGGACGCGGAGCAGAACTACCAACGGGAGATGGTCAACAAACTCCGTGCCCACGATTTCGAGCGCGTGGTCGCCACGGATCCCCGCTATGGCGGCGTCATCACCACTGCCGCGATGGCCAGCATAACGTCGGGGCCGGACCGGACCCATCCCATCGCCCGCGGTGCCTGGATCATTGAAGTCATCCTCAACGATCCTCCGGACCCGCCTCCCAACAATGTGCCTCCCCTGAGCGAGGACGACTCCGCAAAGGACATGACCATCCGCGAAAAATTCGCGGAGCACCGGAAGAATCCCGATTGTGCCGGCTGCCACACCCGGCTGGACCCGCTGGGATTTGCAATGGAGAATTTCGACATTACCGGACGCTGGCGGGACAAGTATGAAAACGGCCGCGATGTCGATGCCAGCGGAACCCTGCTGAAAAAATATGCCTTTGGCGGCATCGTCGATTTCAAGGAATCACTCGTGAAGGAAAACAAACGGTTCGCCAAAGCCTTCATCGGGCACCTGCTCCGATTTGCCCTGTCCAGGGAACTAGGTCCGTCAGACTCACCGACCATTGACGCCATCATCAATAGGACGGAGGCGGATCATTTCAAACTCAAGTCACTGATTCGGGAAATCGTGCTGAGCGATGCGTTCGTGAAGGGACGCTGAGCGCTGGCACGAATTGCTCTCCGCTAGGGAGCCGGATTCTCCGGATATTTCTCATGCAGGCGGCTCCAGAAGTCCTTCCAATACTCGTCGTAATAATCGTTGGCCGCCGCCTCGATGTGCGGAAGCTTTTTCACGGTCGGAGCCTTGACGGGATCATACCCCTTGAGATGCGCGGTGCCGGCGCGCTGCCGGGGTGAAACAAACCGCCAGGGTGCATCGCCCATCACTTCGTTGCAAAGCGCCGCCAGTTCGGGGTCGTACGTCTTGAGTTGTTCGCGGGTGTGGATGTGATTGTGATCGTGATCCATGGTCCGATTGGTGTCATACCAGTCCTGAAATCCTTCCGCCCAGTATTCGGCGCGATTTTTTGCCGCGTAACATTCCTTCGGCCCGCCAAAAACAATCACCACCTTGTCGACCTTCGTCACTTTGATTTCACTGGTGGTGGGTTTTTCGTTCACAAGAATGTCACCACCATCCAGACACCTGGTCAGAAAAGATCTGGGTTGATCTGGAAACGCCTTTTCCAACGCGTCCAGGAGGCTGACAGGAGTGACGCTTTCCACCCGGCGGAATTTCTGCGCCGCTCGGCCGTCCTGATAGACGCCCCTGGCCTTGGTGTTTTGAAACGCCGCCTCAAGCCGATCCCTCAGCTTCTCGTCAAACCCTGCCCCATCCACCACATGTCCGAATTCATGGATGAGAATGCTTTCCAACTGCATGCCTCCTTCGTATTCCATCACGTCCTCCTCGGCAAAGAGAACCACGGGTCGTTCACCCAGCGTGGTGAGAAATCCACGCTGACGCCAGTTGTAAAAATCCAATTCCTTTCCGGTTTTATCGGAGGCGAACTGCGGCACATCCGAGGTCAGCTCGTCGTGAGCCACGAGCACGCAGAGCACTTTCTTGTCACGAATCCGTTGGGCGACCTCCGGCTTGATGCTCTTCATCACCATGTCGAACTGATACGCCGCTTCCAGGTGCGCGTAATCCGAGACACGGTCGGATGTGGCGATGAGGATGTTCTGGACCACGGTTCCCTTCTTGTAGAAGGTTCGGTTCAAGGTGTATTGCACCGCCTGCTCCGTCGTGATCGGTTTGACGGCGATGGAATCAGCCTCCTCCGCCGGGGCAACCTGAACGTGGGAAACGACGGCGAGGGCCAGGATGAATTTTAACCAGGGAAGCGGAGGCATGGTGTCCCTGCTAGTGGAGTTTGATTTAATGTCAAGAGAAGGGGGTGGGTCTCCTGACGTCGCCCTCTACGGCGTGAAGCTCAATGCTCCTTCAGAAATCCCACGATTTCTGCGGCGATTTTTTTGCTGATGCCGGGGACTTCTGTGAGCGCTTCCTCGCTGGCTTTGCGGAGCCGGGTGAGCGAGCCGAAGCGTTTGAAGAGGGCAAGTTTTCGGGTGGTGCTGATGCCGGGGCAGTCGTCGAGGATGCTTTCCTCGACGCGGCGTTTCATGAGGATCTGGTGGTAGCCGTTGGCATAGCGGTGGGCTTCGTCGCGGATGCGCTGGAGTAATTTGAGAGCGCCCAGATCGTGGCTGAGGACGAGGGGATCGGAAATGCCGGGGCGGTAGATTTCCTCATGCTCCTTGGCGAGTCCGATGATGGGCAGATCGTGCAGGCCCATGCGCTGGAGTTCCTCGACGGCGCTGGAGAGCTGGCCCTTGCCGCCGTCCACGATGACGAGATCGGGCAGGCGGACGAAGACCTGGCGTGGCATTTCGTCAGTTTCCTGTTCCAGACGACGCATGACTTCCATGGGCGATTCATCGGTGGCGGCGGCGGCTTCCGCGCCCAGCAATTCCCGGCCTTGCAGGAGAATGCGCCAATACCTGCGGCGCACGACTTCCGCCATGGAGGCGAAATCATTCTGGCCTTTGACTGTCGTGATGCGATAGCGGCGGTAGTTCTGATTGTCGGGCTTGCCGCCGGTGAATCTCACCATGCTGGCGACGATGTGATTGGAGGAAATGTTGGAAATATCAAAGCACTCCATGACCATGGGTGGGCGTTCCAGACCCAGCACTTCCTGGAGTTCGGCAACATCATCGAGCGGAACGATTCCCCGGCCCACGACGCCGCGACCGCGCGCAAACTTGCGGACGGGTTCGGCGGTGGTGCGGAAATCGGTGAGCATGTCGCGCAGCTTGGCGGCCTTTTCAAAATCCAGCGCTTCGGCGGCCTTGCGCATGTCCATCTCCATGGTCTCCAGAAATTCCCTGCCCTTGCCCTCCAGTGCGGCGCAGGCTTGTTCCACGCGGTGGAGGTATTCCTCCCGCGTGACCTTGCCCACGCAGGGAGCGCAGCAGTTGCGGATGATCTCGTTGGAACAATGCTTGTAGTCGCTCTCACCGGGCCGCAGCGGTCGGCAACTGCGGATGCCGAATTCCTTGATGACATGATTCAGCGCATTCTTCAGGCTCGTGGCATGCGCGAAGGGTCCGTAGTATTTGGCTCCGTCTTCCTTTTTTAAACGATGCAGCTGGAACTTAGGCCAGGGCTCCCCCAGATGGATGCGCAGCATGAAGAAGCGTTTGTCATCGCGGAAGCTGACGTTGTATTTGGGCCGGTATTGTTTGATGAGCTTGCCTTCGAGCAGCAGGGCCTCGGTTTCGTTGCGCACGACGTGGATTTCAAAATCCCAGATGCTCTGGATGAGCGCGCGCGTCTTGAGGTCGGCCATCCGACTGCGGGCCGGAGTGAAATAGTTGCTGAGTCGTTTGCGCAGGCTCTTGGCTTTGCCCACGTAGATGACGTGGCCGAGACGATCCCGCATGATGTAGATGCCGGGCTGGTGCGGCACCTCGTGAAGTTTTTTGACCAACTCTGGGCGGGCCGGCGTCATGGTGGCAGGGCTGGCAATCCCCACGACTTGAGCCGGGCCAGGTATTCCGCACGGGGCAGCAGGATGTAGAGCGGCTGGGCGGCGGGTTGCAACCAGCCCAGGAGTTTGAGCAAATTTTCCTTCTGCATGGTGGTGCAACCGGACGTCGGTTTGTCCGGACCGCGGCGGACATGGAAGAAGATGGCGCTGCCTGCTCCCGGCTCCGGAGGCGCGGCGTTGTGACGAATTTCCAGCAGCCACTCATAGGCGAAATCCCCCAGTCGCATGCGCTGTTTGGCGAACCATGGCGGCAGGTTGTTCACGTCCACCGTGACATGTTTGTTGTAGGCGGGATGGTTGACATCATCGATCCAGCAATCGCGCGCGGTGACCTGGTAGTAGGGATATTTTACATTCTCCGGAGCGTTATCGGCGTAACCGAAAAGCATGCCGAGGGCAAAGCATCCGGCGGGTGCACGGCCATCGCGTTCCTGTTTGCTGGGCAGGCCGCGTTCCCCATGCGGAACGGGAAGCAGGCCGCGTCCCCAAGCCAGACCATTTTTCCCGAGCAGAACGGCAATGGGTTCGGCCCGTGCGGCCTGCCATGGACCATTGGCCTTGGCGCGGCTGAACCACCACATGCTGCCACGGTGGGAATCCCAATCCTCCGCCACGGTGACAATGAGTTGCCGGGAGGTTTGTGGAATCTGTGCCTGGACTTGAGCTGCGGACATCCAAACGCAGAGCATGAAGACCATCGTCCGATAGTTCATTGGGGCGGCAATGGGGGCAGAAGGAGATCAGGCAAATCCAGATTCCGCTGCGGAGTGGTCTCGGGGAGATTGGTCGGCGGACTGGGTTCGTAATCAGGCATTGGAATAATTTGCCCCGATGGCACGGAACTGGCGAGCACGGGAGGCGGGGCAAAATCCGACTCCCTGGCTTTGCGAATTTGATCGGCGCCGATGGTGAAATTTTTCCCGTTTGGTGTGCTGATCTCCGACCAAAATTTCCCGGTGCGTTTTACCGAGACCACCATGCCTTTCGGCAGACGATCCTCGGGATCGCGGGATTGTGATGGGCCGTAGGCGTAGGCGGCGACGCCATCCTCGATCACGATGTATTTCTCCTGCCAGTTGGCCGGCCGTTGCGGACGGTCGGAGAGATCGATCTCTTTGGAATCGGCTGCGTCGGAATCATTCTTGGCTTTACCACCAAAAATCCGACCGAAAAATCCAGGCTTCTTCTCCTCAGCATTCGCAAGGTTCTGCGTTGGTTTTTCCTTTTCGGCAGGCGCTGGTGCGGGGACGGCCTCGGGTTTGCGCTTGAACAGACCGAGGAAGCCACCTGATTTCTTCTCCTCAGCCACCACGGGGGGCGGGGTCTTGAGTGCCGGGGCGGTTTTCTTCTCTGGCTTCACCGGGGTTGGTGGGACCGGATCGGGATCGGGCTTGTTGCGGCTGAACAGACCAAGAAATCCGGAGGATTTTTTTGGTTCCGGGGTGGGAGGAACATTTTGCGCAGCGGGCTTTGAGGAAGCGGGGGATGAAGTTTTTTTCTTCGTGGCGGCGGGTGGCTGCTCTAGCGGCGGGGTTGCTTCCTTGCCTGGAAACAGTCCGAAGAACCGGCGGGATTCCTTGGGGGCAGGTTCGGCGGCGGGAGTCGGAGGCGGAGTAGGGGGCGAAGATTTTTTCTTGGCCCAAACCTGGGGTGAGCTGATCAGGAGGCACACTCCGCAGAGCAGAAGGCAGAAGGGGGATTTCATGAGGGAGGGAGATACGGGTTGAGACGGCATTCTATGCAGAATTGTTCAAAACGGCAAGACTGGTCCTCAAGGATGTGGCACGGCTCCACCCTCCGGCACCAAGCGTGCAGACAGACCCCTCAAGTTATGCGGAGTGCCCCGGACTATTTCGAGCCAAATCGGTAGATCGTGGTCTGGCGGTAGGTTTCACCGGGCTTGAGCACGGTGGTGGGGAAGGAGGGATGGTTGGGGGAATCGGGATAGTGCTGGGTCTCCAGACAGAACGCACCGCGATGCGGATAAACCTTTCCTCCTTTGCCGTGGAGTGTGCCATCCAGGAAATTGCCAGTGTAGAGCTGCACGGCGGGCTCGGTGGTCAGCACTTCCACGGTGCGCCCGGATTTGGGATCGCGCGCCAGCGCGGCCGGACGAAGGCCGGACCCATTGATGATGAAATTATGGTCGTAGCCCTTGCCCTGGACCATCGGCACCGCCTTGTGATTGATGCGCTCGCCGATGACATGCGGAGTGAGGAAATCCAGCGGGGAGCCGACGACTGAACGGATTTCACCGGTGGGAATGAGGGTGTCATCCGTGGGTGTGAAGGAATCACAATAAAGGGTCATTTCGTGATCCAGGATCGTACCGTTACCCGCACCACCGAGATTGAAATAACTGTGGTTGGTCAGATTCAGGACGGTCGGTGCGTCGGTGGTCGCCGTGTAATCAATCTGGAGTTCGTTGTCATCCGTCCAGGTGTAAGTGACCACGGTGTGAAGGGCCCCGGGGAAACCTTCATCGCCATCCGGACTGGTCATTTCCAAGGACAACACTGCGCCCGGAGCGGTGGCGGGGACGCGTTTCCACTGGTGTTTATCAAATCCCACCTTGCCGCCATGGAGGGAGTTCGGGGGATTGTTAATGGCCAGGGAGTAGTCCTTTCCGTTGAGGGAGAATTTGCCCTTGGCGATGCGGTTGGCGTATCGGCCGGTGAGGCACCCGAAGTAAGGACTTTTGGCCTCGTAATCCGCGAGGGTGTCAAAACCAAGGACGACGTCGCCCAGCTTGCCATCGCGATCCGGCACCTTGATGCTCATGATGGTCGCCCCGCGGTCCATGATCTCCACTTCCGCACCCTTGGGATTCACCAGTTTGTATCGGGTCACTTTCTGGCCGGAGGCCGTGGTGCCATAGGGGAGGGACGAGGTGGTGCCAGAGCTGCCGGAAGTCATGGATGCGCAATTGGTAAGAAGAAAAACACTGCCGGTGGCAGCAAGGAGTGATGGGAGATGTGACAGGTTCATTTTCGTGAATGGTGAGTTTGTGAACCCCTTCGTGATAAATCGTTTCGAGTCTGAAAGTCCACCATTTATTTGCAACATCTACGGGCGTGGAAGTGCCCAACGCGAGGTTGCGCGGCGCTTGGTGGTTAAACTTTGCCAACCAACCTGAAGGCTCGGAAGAGGTGCAGTTGGTTCCAGCTGAATTTGTCGCCGGCCATTTCCTTGATGGGGCCGAGCTTGTCCAGCTGGCCGGCGAAGTTGAAGAGTTCGTTGAGTTCCGCGGCCTCGGCGGGGGCGATGAAATCCAACACCGCGAGGTCGTCCGCACGGCGCGCGATGATGGCATCGGCCAGGTGGCGGACGATGGTGGATTCCGAAAGTCCACGAAGTTCGGCCACGGCCTTGAGGGACGGCGGCCCCAGACGGAAGAGGCGCAGGGACTCGGCAGCGGTGTCGTTGGTTGTGGACTTGGTCTTGGTGGGCGCGGGCGCCGGCCTCGTTTCCGCCTTGAGGGGTGTGAAATTTTGCGGGGAATGATTTCTTAAATGCTCCCGAATGACCTCCATGAAGGCCTCGCCAAAATCCCGCAGCTTTTGCTGGCCGACACCGGGCACGCGGAGGCATTGGTCGGCGGTCTGCGGATAGGTGCGGGCCAGGTGGCGCAGGGTGACATCGCCAAAGATGACGTAGGGCGGGACAGCGCGGGCTTCAGCCAGTTCCCTGCGGACCTGGCGGAGTTTCTGGAACAAGCCCTCGTCGCACGGGATCTCGCCCTGCTGGGGGGCCGCAGTGCGTCTCTCCACGACGGGCAGCGGGACGGCAAGCATGATTTTCGTGCGGGATTTCAACGCAGCCAGTCCGGCCGGAGTGATGGAGATGCTCCCCATACGAGTGGGATCGGCGTGGAGAAACCCCATGCGGATGAGTTCACGTCCGATCACCTGCCACTGCGTTTTCTTCAGCTCCCTGCCAATGCCATAGGTGCTGAGCGTGATGTGCTCGCGCTTGCGAATGGCCTCGGTGTTGGCGCCGCAGAGGATGTCGCAATAGTGGCCCAGGCCGAATTGCCAGCGGCTGGCGGAGTTAGCGCGGAAGACGCAGGACATGAGTTTCTGCGCGGCTTCAGTGCCGTCAAAATTCTCCCGTGGTGAGAGGCAGTTGTCGCAGGCGCCACAATTGGGCTCGGGAAATTTCTCGCTGAAATAATCCAGCAGGACTCGCCGGCGGCAGTCACTGACCTCGGCGTAATGAACGACCTGATCCAGCAGATGCCGCTGACGGGCGGCCTCGGCGGGATCGGGAACTTCGCTGATGAAATTCATGATCTTGGCCACGTCACCGCTACTGTATAAAAGCACGCACTCGCCCGGCAGGCCATCGCGGCCGGCCCGGCCCGTTTCCTGGTAATAGCCTTCGAGATTTTTTGGCAGATCGTGATGCACCACAAAGCGGACGTTGGGTTTGTTGATGCCCATGCCGAAGGCGATCGTAGCGCAGACAACCCGGACGCGGTCGCGCAGGAACTTGTCCTGGTTCACCGAACGCGCGCCGTGGTCCAATCCCGCATGGTAGGCGACGGCCGGCACGCCATCCGCGCTGAGGCGCTCGGCCACCTGCTCGGTGGTCTTACGGGACTGGCAGTAAACGATGCCGCTGTCGTCGGGGCGCGATTTCAGAAACTCCAGCAACTGGTGGTAGGGGCCCTGTTTCGGCACGACACGATAAGTGAGATTGGGTCGGTTGAAGCTGGCGGTGAAACGGGCGGGATTTTTCAGCTCGAGGTATTTCTCAATGTCATCGCGCACCTGGTCGGTGGCGGTGGCGGTGAGGGCGATGATTGGCACGTTGGTGAGGACCTTGCGCAGGGTGGGCAACTGCCGGTATTCCGGCCGGAAATCGTGCCCCCATTCGCTGATGCAATGCGCTTCATCGATGGCAATGCGCTCTACGTCCCAGCGTTTCAGATCATCCAGGAATCCCGGCATCATGATGCGTTCGGGCGCAGCGTAGAGCAGCCGGTATTGGCCGTTTTCCAGGCCCTGGATGCGATGCCGGCTCTCGCGGGCCTCGAGGGTGGAATTTAAAAATGTGGCTGAAATGCCCGCCGCCAGCAGTTGATCCACCTGATCCTTCATCAGGGCGATGAGTGGTGAAACCACGAGGGTGAGCCGTTTGCTGTGCAGGGAGGGGAGTTGGAAACAAAGGGATTTTCCGCCACCCGTGGGCAGCAGGGCGAGCACGTCGCGGCCTTCCATGGTGGTGCGGACGATTTCCTCCTGGAGGGGACGAAAGGAGTCATAACCAAAATGCTCCTTGAGCGTGCGATGCAGAATTAGTGAGGAGGGGGCGGCCATCGGGCCAGCATAGTCACTCTGGTTGGAACGCAATGCGAGAAATGCCCGGCGCTTACGGAGGCGATACCACCAGGCGCAGGAAAATCCGCGGGGTGGTGGCCTCGACCGGATTAGCGCTGCGATATCGCACAGTCGCAGTGCCATTCCCGTTGTTGACCGTTTCAAGATAAACCAATCCTGCCGCATTCCAGCCCGTCAGCGCCGTGGACATTTCCGCGGTATAAACCACGCCGTCCGCCGACAGGTTGCGCGGGTAGCTGAATTGAAGATACGTGCCGAGCGGGGCAAAGGGTGGATCTTCGATAAACTCACAGGTGGTATCCGCGCGCGAATTGCTGGAGGTCCAGGAACTACCCATGCCATATTCCAGATAATCCTTGAGACCGTCCGCATCGGTGTCGCCATTCAGGGCACCAGTGAAGGCCGTGCTGTTTGCCAATCCGGGCGAACCTCCGATCTGCGGACTGCTGCGCCACGAGGGTCCGGATCCGTAGGTGGGACTGGGGGCGGGATTGTTGAGCACCAGGCTGTAGCCAGAGCCGTTGGCGGCGACCGGCCAGGGCTCGATGCCCCCGTAGGTGAAGTCGGCTATGATGCCGTTATTCAATGCGAGGAAAATCAGGCGCTCTCCACTATTGGAAAGGTTGCCGGCGAATTCGCCGATAATTTTCACGCCGGGGTTGTTTCCGTAGCGGAACAAAAAGGCATTTTTATTGCCGACCAGCAGCACGCGCTGACCCGCGGCGAGCGTGAGATCCGCAGGAAGAATATCCGCAAAATCAAAGGTAACGCCGAGGGTGAATTTGCACCCGGTGAGATCCACTGTTTGATTGCTCACGTTCAGTAGTTCGATGTATTCAAACATGTTGGCAGAGTTGTAACCCGCAGTGATCTCCGCGTTGCTGGGAGTGACCGGCCGGTAATGCAGTTCGGAAATCACAAGGTTGGCGGCGCTGGCCGGCACGGCGTTCACGATGAAGTTGGCCTCGGTGATGGGCGACCAGTAGCCGTTGGCGAGAAGTCGCGAGCGCACGGTGGCGGAAGTGCCCAGGGCAAACGGCTCCGTGTAGATTCTCCTGCCACCGGTGGCGGCTCCGGGCGGCAGGGAGGTAAGTTTCGGGATCATCAGGAAATCGCTCGAGGTGCTGGGGGCGTTCAGACAGTGGATGGCCAGCGTGTTGGTGCCGACACGCAGGGCCGGAACCCCCGCCGCGGTGATATCGATCTCCTCGAAGACCACGGCCAGGCTGTCATCGTGTGTTGTGCTGGCCTGCGCAGTGGCGGGATTGCTGGTCATGGAGGCGGAGGTGTCATTGCGACCGGCGATGACAGTCCCGTTGAGATAGGCCCGGAAGCCGTCGTCGTATTTCATCGACAGCTTGAGCGAACCGATGTTGTTGAGGGCGGCCTGGTTTGGGATGTTGAACGAGAGGCGCAGGTAGCAGGTGGCGTTGATGCCGTTCATCTGGGAACCGGTGTTGCCGTTCGATCCGAGCAGTGGCAGGTAGTCCGGATTGGTATCGTATCCGATGCCGGTGGTGCCCGTGGTCCAGTTCGCGATGTTTGGCGGATCCGTATAGGTTGTCCATTGCTGGGCACCGGCCCCGGCGGTCAGTGCGGTGCCGCCGTTCCCCGCCGTGGGCACAAGCCATTTGCAGGCCGCGGCATTTCCAGCGATGAGCACCGACTCCGCCGCCGCATCGGGAGCAGTGTAGGGATCGCTGCCGTCGAGCGTGTAATAAAGCGTGCCGCCGGTGGCATAGGTGTAGCCGGGCGGTGGAGTGCCGGTATAACCGCTGATGGTTAGCGGGAAATTCGCCACCACACTGCCCCCGTAGGTGGAGAAATTCGGCGGACGGTAAATCACCGTGCCGCTGTAGTTTTGATCATCGAGCCAGTTGAGGCGGGTGGTCAGCCAGGTTTTCATGTAGTCCACCTCGCTCTGGTAGGTGGTCCGGCTTTCTGTGCCGGCAGGATTCGGCCAATCTCTTATCCCCAGCCGTGGATAGGCCCGGAAATGCCTCATGACTGCATTTTCCTGCAGCGGAGGCAACGTCGGCATGCTGTTGGTAACCGGAGTGGCGATGTTGTTGAGCAGCAGATTCGCATTGGCATCAATGTCTCCCATGATCGAGGTCGTCGCCAGCAGGCCCCTCCGCAATTCCCAATACCGGTCGAAATGTCTCAATCGGTACCACGGATCATCATGCAACCGAGGATACCACAGCCCCCCTGTCCCGGTTGCGGTCCCCGCCGTATCGTAGAGCCAGCCAGTGGGCGAATCCCCGGTGGCATAGTCCGCATTGCCAATTGAGATATTGAAATCCCAGATTGGTCCGGCGCGGACTTTTCCGTTGCGATCCTTGTGGAAATACGTGCTGAAGACGTAGCCGTCCACCTGCTTCGTCCATTCCACAAACCACTGCGCATCGATGAACGTGTCCGTTTCGATCCAGGCTGCATAACCGGTGGTGGGATTGGCAAAATTGGGGCCGGCCAGGGCGGCCTCGAAATTGTTGAAGTATCCCTGCAGGGAGGCCAGTTGCGGTGCGGTGAGGAGATCAGGATCGTAACTGGCCAGCGACTGTCCGTAGGTGGCGGTGGACCAGGTGGTGCTGTCCGGATCCGCTTTATCCCTGCGAAAAATGTAGCCTCCGGTCACGTTGGGGGAAGTGGAGGTCAGGGCGTTGAGTTTGGCGACATCCACCCGCTCACTATTGATCTTGAGCTTTTCCTTGATGACATAGACGCCGCGATAGCTGCTGGCATACGTCACGGCGGAACCAGCCGTCTGATTGAACAGAAGTTCACAGTATTTGGTGCGCGCCGCCATGTAGTCCGAGCGCAGTTTGCGCATGGTTCCAAACGTCAGGACGTCACGCATCAGGGATTTGTCACTCCACGGCGCATAGAGTATCCAATCGGATTCCGCAGGCATTCCAAGGATGGAGGCATCCTTGTCATTATTCTGATTATCCCAGAGTTCCCAGGCGTATTGCCGTTGAGGAAATCCGGCCGAGCTTTCCCCGCGGACGTGCGTGCCGCAGCGGCCTTGGAATTCGGGTGGATCGGTGATGGTGGCGCGACCCGTGACCGGATCCACGGGGATGACCACGGCATAACTGTAACGGTATTCCCGATTGCTGCCCGTGAAGCTGTCGACCGGCACGCCGAAACTTTCGAGCACGACGATGGGAACGTTGGTGCTGAATGGCAGACTTGAGCCGTTGTAGTTGCTCCAGAGTGAAGGGTCCACCTGCAGGAAAGTCCGGCTGCTTGTCGCCCCGGGCAGTTTGTTCGCGGTGAAGATTCGGGCCCGCAGATTGATGGTGGAGGTGACGGTGAAGGAAGCGGGGGGACTTGCTGGATTGTAAATGGTTGAGCCGGAATTGGGCTCGGTGTTGTCGGTTGTGTAGCGGATCACGGAGCCTGGCGCGAGCGGCGCGGCAATGGTGACCGCCGTGGCTGGGGAGCCGGGGATCAGTCCGCCCACCCTGCTCCACACAACATCCTCCGACGGTCCTGCGGGAGCCTGGAAATCGGAGTAGGAGGTCTTCGCTCCCGGGGAAGGAGGATAGAGGAATCCCAGCGTATGCGCGGGGCCTTTTTCACCATAGGAAATGTCCTCGTATTGCTGGCCGTAGCTGAACTCACTGGCCTTGGTCACGCCGTCGGGCTTGATCAGCGCGAGGTAGCCGGCCTCCTTCTGCAGGGTGAAATTGGTGTGGAGCAGGCCGGTGGGGACGGTGCGATTTTTGCCGGAGGCATAGATAATTTTGTAGGTGTAGGACGGAAGGCTTACGGATGGAAACGTCCACATGCTGTTGTTGCCCACGGCATTGGTCAGGCGGTAGCCGTTGAGGTTGATGGCGGCGTTCGTGCCATTGTAGATTTCGATCCAATCCGGGCTGTCCACATCCTCGTCCTCCAGCGTGCCGGCGTTGTCCGCCATAAATTCGGTAATGACAATACCATTGGTTTGCAATTCCTGGAGGGGGGTGGTGCTGAGCACGACGTCGTCCAGAAAGAAGTTCATCGTATTACTCGATTCGTTGCGTGCGGAAAAGGCAAAGATGTCGCCGATGGCGGGAACGAACCCGGGCGTGGGAAGGTTTGTAAAAATGGTTCGCCCGCCATAGGTCACATCCAGACCATCATAATCCCAGTGGACGTTGACGACCTTGGGCCGGTAGGGCCGCGGGGCGACAGTCCACTTGGCATTGACGGACGCGGTGCCGGTGACAGTGCGGACCACGGCAAGGGAGGAGTTGGCTGGCAGGAATGCGGAGGCATCGCTCACGGGATCGGCATAGGCTCCCACCTCTCCGTGATCCACGGTCCATGGACCTCCCGCATTGCCCGTGACCGTCACCGCCGTCCAGCCAGAAATCGGGCGCATGGCGGCCTGCACAGTGGCGCTGTCGGCATTGAAAGCGATGGGTGCGGTGGTCAATGACGTGGCGGGGTTGGTGAGCGTGAAGGTGCCGTCGTCCATGAGCGGCGGGTCGGTGAGCACGTCGGGGAAACTCCATTTGGCACTCAGCGAAGCGGTGCCCGGGCGCACTGTTTTGACCGTGAGGGTCGACCCTGCTGGCAGCAGGCTGGCGGGGTTGGCTGTCGGCGCGGTATAGGCTCCCACCGTGACGTGATCCACGGTCCAGGGTCCGCCGACATTGCCGGTGACGGTTACCGATCCCCAACCGGAGACAAGACGCATGGCGGTTTGCACTGTTGGTCCGGTGGCATTGTAGGAAATGGCGGCCGTGCTGGCACCTGTCACGGGATTGCTCAGCGTAAAGGTTCCGCCGGAATAGGCTTCATGGATGAAATTTCCCACACTGACACCGTCGCAGAAGACCTCGATGGAAGGCAGATCCGTGCCGCCGCTGTTGAAGAGATCCCAAGCAATGGTGATGCCATGGGGCATGACGAATCCCCCCTCGCCTCCCCCATCTCCGGAGGTGGGAACGGCCCCAAAATTCAAGGACCATCCCGCTCCAGGGGTGGCGGTGGCCGAGGAGCGAAAAACCTCCGCATTAAACGTGGCATCAAATCCCTGAACCTCGAGACCCGGGTCCAGGTTGGGCATTCTCCATGATGCGGTGGCCGCGCCAAGGGGTCCTGTCAGCTGCAGGGCCTTGTTGTTGAGCGCCCAATGAAAAATTTTCTGATTGGAGGGGGCGCTGGAATTGAGCTTCGACGTGTCACCTCCATTGAGCACGACGGTGGTCCCGTTGACGATGGCGGTCCCGCTGGGAAAGGTCGCAGCGGAAAAATCCTGCGAATAACTCCCCGCCTGCACGGCCAACGGCAGGAGGAAAACGGAACAGAGGGCCGTAAGGAGGAATTTCATGAGGCAGGGGGAATGGTCTTTTTTGTGCGCCTGAATGAACCATCGATGGGGGTCGATTCCACGGCAAATCAAGGGGCGGAGGAGACCTCAAGTCGGAGAAAACTGCGGATGGTGTTGGAATCCACAGGATCAGCGCTGCGGTATTTTACCGTGGCAGTGCCGTTGCCATTGTTGTGCGTTTCCAGGTAGACCAGCCCGGCCGGATCCCACCCGGTGAGCGAGGTGGAATGTTCCGCCGAATACAGGACTCCATCCGCCCATAAATTTCTGGGGAAACTGAATTCCAAATACGTTCCAAGCGGTGCAAAGGGCGGATCCTCGATGAGTTGGATGGTTGTCTCGGCGCGTGAATTGGCCGCGCTCCAGGAACTGCCCATGGCGTATTCGAGGAAGTCAGTGAGGCCATCCTTGTCGGTGTCTGCGGAGGGTGATCCGGCGAACACCTGGGTATTGGTCAGGCCGGGCGAGCCTCCGATCTGCGGACTGCTGCGCCAGGAGGATCCAGAGGAGTAGGCTGGGTTGGGGGCCGGGTTGTTGAGCACCAGACTGTAGCCGCCGCTGAATGCGTCCACCGGCCACGGTTCGTAGGGGAGGTAGTTGATATCGGCGATGATGCCCCCGTTTTTCGCGAGCATGAGGACCCGTTCGCCGCCGTTGTTCAGATTGTTGGTAAATTCACCTATGATCTTTACCGACGGGTTATTTCCGTATCGGAAGAAGAAGGCATTTTTATTTCCCACCACCACGACCCGCTGGCCGGGGGCGAGGCTGAGGTCCGCCGGATTGGCGTTGATGAAATCATAATTGACCGCCACACTGATCGTGCACTCGGAGAGATCGACGTTCTGCCCGCTGACATTGAGCAATTCGATATATTCGAACATGCTGGCGGCGGTGTATCCCGCGGCCGTCTCGCTGCCCGAACCCGTCGTGGGGGCGCTGGGGGCGTAATGGATTTCTGAGATGACGAGGTTGGCGGAGCTGGCCGGCACGGAATTCACCACAAAATTGGCCGTGGAAGCAGGCGACCAGTTGCCGGAGCCGGAATGGTAGAGGCGGGCTTTGACCGTCTGGGTGGCGTTCAAGGAAATCGTTCCCGTGTAGAGCGTCCCGGCGGGCTGGCCGTTGGATCCGCGGGGATCCGTGCCGTTGAGCGTGTAATAGATTGAACCCGTCGCGTAGGTGAAATTAGCGGGCGGCGTGCCGGTGTAAGGGGTGATGGTGAGCGGGAAATTTGATGCCACGCTGCCGCCGTAGTTGGAGAGGTTGGGCGGACGGTAAATCACCGAGCCTCCGGACACGCCGATGTTTTGATCATCGATCCAATTCAGGCGCTTGGTGAGCCAGTCCTTCATAAAATCCACCTCCCCGGTGGCGGTATAGCCGGGGGCGGGGTTTGGACTGTAGTCGTAGCTGTTGTAATAGATGCGCGATGCGAAACCCGGAGGATTGGGCCAGTCATAAATCCCCAGCCGGGGCCACTTCGCGTGGTGTCTTCTGGCGGGGTTTTCCACCAATGGTGCGATCGGCGGCATGCTGTTTTCAACCTTGGTGGTGCTGCCATCCAGCAACTCAGCCTCCATGGCATCGATGGTGGCCATGGCCGTGGTCGTGGAGAAGATCCCCCGACGCAGTTCCCAATAAAGGTCCCAGTGACGCAACTCGTAGGGACTGGCCCCAGTGGTGTGCTGGTGCAGGCGGGGGTACCAGGCGTAGTCCTGCCCACCCAGCTGTGGATAGTACCAACCGGTTGGAATCCACCCCTCGAGGTAATCCGCGTTTCCAAGTGCAAGGTTGTAATCCCAGAGCGGTCCGTTGATCAGTTTGCCTCCCCGGTCTTTCCAGAAAAATTGACTCAGACGATAGCCGTCAATCTGCTTGGCGATCTCGACGAACCATTGATTGTAGATGAAGGAATCCCGGTCGATGTAGGCTTGATAGCCAACTGCCGGATCTCCGAAATTGGCGCCTGCCAAGGCCGCCTCGAAGTTGTTGAAATAGGTCTGCAGATAGCTGGTCTGGGCGGCATTCCAGGCATCGGGGTCCACGCTTCCGATGGTGACCGAGGCGGCACCACCGGAGGTATTGATCGTGGTATCCCCGGTATTGACCCGGTCGTGTTTCACGATGTAGCCACCAGTGATGGCGGCCGGGTCCGTGGTCAGGCTGTTGATTTTCTGAACGTCCACCCGGTCCTTGTTGATTTTGATTTTCTCGACGAGGACATACACCCCGCGGTAGTCGCTATAGCTCAGCGGCTGACCAGCCTCCTGGTTGAAAAAGACCTCGCACATCCGCGTGCGCATGGCGTAACCATCCTGGGCTTTGAGTTCCCGCATGCGGCTGTAGATGAAATGATTCCTGAAGAGCACCTTGTCATTGTAGGGCGCGTAAAGGATCCAGTCGGATTCGGCGGGCATGCCGAAAACGGCGGCGTCCTTGTCGTTATTGTAGTTGTCCCACATCTCCCACGCATACTGATGTTGCGGAAATCCTGCGGAGCTGGACCCGCGGACGTGCGTGCCGCCGCGGCCCTGAAAATCAACGGTGGGCTGCGTGATGGTGGCGCGGCCGGACACCGGGTCCTTTTCAAGTGCCACTGCGTAGGTGAACCGGTAGGGCCGGTTGTCGGCGCTGGTGTAGTTGTCCACCGGGACGCCGAAACTGTCCAGAACCAGGATGGGCAGCGTGGAACTGAACGGCTGGCTGGTGTTGGCGGCGTTGTTGTATTTCGTCAAAGACCGGTCCATGGCGATAAACGTCCGGCTGCTGGTCGCGCCCGGGAGTTTGTTCGTGGTAAAAATGCGGGCGCGCAGATTGATGGTCGAGGTGACGCTGAAGGCCGCCGGCGGGCTGGCGGGGTTGTAAATCGGGGAGGCGGAATTGGGCTCGGTGTTGTCGGTGGTGTAACGGATGACGGAGCCAGGTGAGACCGGCGCGACGATTGTCACCACGGTGGGCGGCGCGGCTACTCCATTGGCGGTGCCATTCTCCACGATGGTGGGGATGAGTCCGCCGACGCGGCTCCAGACGACATCTTCGGCCGGGCCCTGGGGTGCCTGGAAGTCGGAGAAGGCCGTCTTCACACCGGGCGTGGGGGGGTAGAGGTACCCCAGCGTGTGCGCGGGGCCTTTTTCACCGTAGGAAATGTCCTCGTATTGCAGGCCGTAGTTGAACTCACTGTTCTTGGTTACGCCGTCGGGCTTGATCAGTGCCAGGTAGCCGGCTTCCTTTTGCAGCGTGAAATTCGTGTGCAGCAGTCCGGTGGGGATGGTGCGGTTTTTGCCGGAGGCATAAATGATTTTGTAGGCATAAGAAGGGAGGCTCAGGGAGGGAAACGTCCACATGCTGTTGTTGCCCGCGGCGTTGGTGAGGCGGTAGCCGCTGAGGTTGATGGCGGCATTGGTTCCATTGTAGATCTCGATCCAGTCCGAATTATCCACATCCTCATCCTCCAGTGTGCCGGCGTTGTCCGCCATGAATTCGGTAATCACAACGCCATTGGTTTGCAATTCCTGGAGGGGGGTGGTGCTGAGCACGACATCGTCCAGAAACATGTTCATTGTGTTACTCGACTCGTTGCGCCCGGAAAAGGCAAAGATGTCGCCGATGGCGGGAACGAACCCCGGCAGGGAGAGGTTCGTGAAGATGGTCCGTCCGCCGTAGGTCACATCCAATCCATCGTAATCCCAGTGGACGTTGACGACTTTGGGGCGGTAGGCCCGGGGGGTGAGGGACCACTTCTGGTTCACAGTGGCGGTGCCGGTCGTGGTGCTGAGCACCGCGAGGGAGGAGTTGGCAGGCAGCAGGCCGGCGGGGTCGCTGACCGGATTGGCATAGGCACCGACCACCCCGTGATCCACGTTCCAAGGGCCTCCTGCATTGCCCGTGACTGTCACCGCAGTCCAGCCGGAGATCGCGCGCATGGCGGCCTGCACTGCGGCACCGTCGGCATTGAAAGGGATGGGTGCGGTGGTCAATGACGTGGTGGGATTGGTGACCGTGAAGGCACCGTCGTCGAGGAGCGGCGTGTCCGTGAGCACGTCGGGGAATGTCCATTTGGCACTGAGTGAGGCGGTGCCGGGGCGCACCGTTTTGAAGGTCATGGAGGATCCAGCGGGCAGCAGGTTGGCGGCGTTGGCAACGGGGGTAGCATAGGCTCCCACGTTTATATGGTCGACCGTCCAGGGTCCGCCGGCATTGCCAGTGACCGTCACCGATCCCCATCCGGAGACAAGACGCATGGCTGCTTGCACGGTTGAGGCGGAGGTGCCGGAGGTGCCTGGTGTATAAGTGATGGCGGCAGTGGTGCCCCCTGTAGCCGGATTCGTCAGTGTAAAGGTGCCGCCGGAATAGGCTTCGTGAACGAAATTCCCCACACTGACTCCATCGCTGAAGACCTCGATGGAGGGCAGGTCGGTGCCGCCGCTGTTGAAGAGATCCCAGGCAATGGTCATCCCATGGGGCATGACGAAGCCTCCCTCTCCCGCTCCATCTCCGCCGACGGGCACTGCTCCGAAGTTCAGCGACCACCCCGCTCCGGGAGTGGCGGTGGCCGAGGAACGAAAAACCTCCACGTTGAAAGTGGCATCAAATCCCTGAATTTCGAGTCCCGGATCGAGAATGGGCATGCGCCAGGAAGCCGTGGCCGCCCCGAGCGGCCCCACCAACTGCAGGGCCTTGTTGTTGTTGCCCCAGAGAAAAATCTTCTGACTGCTGGGGCTGGAAACACTGAGTTTCGAAGCATCCCCGCCATTGAGCACGACCGTGGACCCATTGACAATAGACGACCCGCTGGGAAACGTCGCGGCAGAGAAATCCTGCGAGTAGGTTCCGGCCCGGGAGGTTGCCAGCGGGGCCAGGGAAAATAAAGCCAGGCAGAGGAGATGCGCAGGCGTCAGGAGGAAAGATGGAATGCTCATAGGGGGACGAGTGGAGGGGGAGGTGGTGGGACGGCCTCAGAAATATCAATTTCCATCAGGAATGGCAATGCTCCTGTGACACTATCTTAATCTTTCTCACTCGCGCATGCGGGTGCGTTCCCCTCAATTGGACTCCCCGCCATTGGAGTCCGCGCCACGGAGCGCTTCGCGGTAGCAGGATTCCAGATTCGCCACCTGCTGAGTCAGGCCGAAATTTTGCCGAACACTGGCTGCAGCCTCCCGGGAATAGGTTTCCAGGGTGGCGGGGTCACTGAGAATCATGGTCAGGGCCTCCGCGAGGGCGGCGGAGTTTTTCTCCGGGACGAGCAGACCATCCCGACCCGAGGTGACTGCCTCGGGGATTCCGCCGTGCCGCGTGGCCACGACGGGGAGGCCGGTGGCCATGGCTTCGAGCATGGAATTCGGGATGCCTTCCTGGTCGGAACTGTCGGTCATTTCACTTGGGTGGAGGAAAAGGTGACTGCGCTGGTATTCGGCCAGCAGCTCCGGTTGGTTAAGCCAGCCGCGGAGTTCCACAACCTGGGTGAGACCGAGGACATCGCGCCGGGCGAGGAATTCCGCTTTGCTCGGTCCGTCGCCGCAGAGGATGAATTTCAATTTCGGAAACCGCGGCACAATGAGCGCGAGTGCTTCCAGGGTCGTGAAAAGTCCCTTCTTCGGAATGAGGCGGCTGGCCTGCACGAGCCTCCAAGCGCCGTCGGATGGGGCGCTGCGGAGCGCTGATGGAAAGGCGTCCAGCGGAATGGGGGTGCGGTTGAGGCGCAATTTTTCCTCCGGACAGCCGAGCGCCCGGACTTCGGCCATGAGCGAATGACTGCGGGCCATGACAATCTTTGCCTTCGCAAAAACCCTGCCCAGGGCTTCGCGGTAGCCGGGTTCCTCGCAAAATTTCGAGACATCGACACCATGAAAGGACACCACAAACGGCCCTCCCCAATGCTCCAGCATCGGAAGATATTTCACCGCCTTGTGTCCGTAATAAACATGCACGAGGTCGATGCGCTCCCGCAACAGGATCGGAACCAGATCATAGAGAAAATGCGGTCCCGGAGGCAGCTTGTTGATCTCGATGGGAGGCGGCCACTGGCGGATGATGTATTTGAACCAGAACCTCAGCAGGAAATTGCCCCTGGGCCGCGGTGAGAGCTGTTTGGTAAGCGTGATGACGGGCTCGTAGGGAAATTGTTTCAGGCACTGCGTCTGTTCGCAGATCACCGTGTTATGGAAGTCCTGCAGGTTGCTCACCTGACGGTAAATGCTCTGCATCTCCGGCTTCAAATACGTGCCGCACAGACTGGCCAGGCGGGGCTTGGGGACGGCTTCCATCAGGTGGCGGGTGACATTTGGTGAAACGTGGTCAGCGCGCTGGCCACGATCTGATCCATGTTGTAATACCGATACGAAGCCAGCCGGCCGAGGAAGGTCACATTGCGGTCCGCGTCCGCCAGCTCCCGGTATTGCTGGTAGAGGGCGCGGCTCGCGGCGGTGGGCACGGGGTAATACGGTTCCTTGTCCGGACCGAAATCCTCCGGGTATTCCTTGATGATGGTCGTGCCGGGAACCTGCTGGCCCGTGGCGTGCTTGATCTCGATGATCCGTGTGTAATCCCGTTCATTGGGGAAATTCACCTGCATGGCGGGCTGGAAATAGTGCATGTCGTGATGCTCATGCACAAAGCGCAGACTGCGATACGGCAGCGGGCCGAAACGGTAATCATAGTAGGCATCGATCATGCCGGTGTAGATGAGGTGGTCGTATTTCACGTCCTCACCCAGGTCCTTGAAATCTGTTTCCAATCGCACCGTAATCAACGGCGACTCCAGCATCCGCAGAAACATGGCGGTGTAACCCTGCTTGGGCAGGGCTTGGAATTTCTCACTGAGGTAGCGGTCATCGCGGTTGGTGCGGATGGGGATACGACCGCACACGCTGGCTTCGAGCTGGGCGGGGGGCAGTTTCCACTGCTTGAGCGTGTAGTTCTTGAAGAACATTTCATACAATTTCCATCCCACCTGCGAGAGGATGACCTCCTCCGAATTCTGCGGGTCCGCGATCGGCACCCTCCAAGCCTCCAGCATCTCCTTCATTTCGGCCTCATCGGAGGGACGGCCGATGATCTGCTCGAAGGTGTTTAAATTGATGGGGAAGTTGTAGTAGGTGCCGTCGATGTAGCTCAGCACGCGGTATTCCGTAGGCTGCCAGGTCGTGAACCGGCTGAGGTATTCCACCACGGCATCAGAGTTGGTCCGAAAATAGTGCGGGCCGTAGGGATGAATGAGCACGCCATGTTCATCGAGATGGTCATAGCAATTGCCGCCGATGTGGGGCCGCCGATCCACCAACAGGCTGGTCTTCCCCTGCGAGGCAAACCGCTCCGCCATGGTGATCCCTGCGATGCCGCAACCGACGATCAGGTAGTCGTAGCTTTCCATTGGCTGGAGGCGGGGTGGATGTTCCCTGCGCCAGCGGTGGTGAGGCGAAGGTGGTTGGGGAGGGGATGGGGCATGAATTTCTGAGCGCGGCCTCCATCTTGGGCCACGAACCCGCCTTTCGCAACGAAGTTCCGCAACCAAGGAACAGTTTTCTCGATGCTGGTCAAGCCCTCTGTCGCACCACAAGGAGGCCTGCCATCCTCCGGATCAGCTTTCTTGTATTCCTACAACCCATTATCTATCAACGTTTTATCCCGATGATTGAGCAATTTAGACACCGCCCCCACGTCCGCATAAAAGATAAAACCTCCAACATTCCTGCAAGGACAGTTGTTTCCACGGTGACTATAGATACTAGATTGACTTTCGGAAATGAGACGCTAGATTGCGCGGATTCTCAAATATGAATGCCTTGCCCTGCCCCCCCGATCCAACTGGCTTCTGCTGCTTGCCTGCCTGCTGACTGGTCTGCTGACGTGTGCCCTCAGCCACGGCCAAGCCTATGGGCTCGATTCACTCGCACCCATCGGGAAATTTCTCGATAACAAACTGCCCGCCACCACGCCGGGAACGGGTGGCGCTGCGCAACCTCCCGCGCTGCTCTCCCAGATCCAGGCGTTCAGCAATCTGGCCACGCTCACTCCGCGCAGTGGTTTGATCCCTTATACAGTAAACTCGCCGCTCTGGACAGATAATGCGGCCAAGCAGCGCTGGCTGGCGATTCCCAACGACGGACTGGCGGATACCGCAGCGGAGAAAATCAATTTCGCCCCCACGGGCGCGTGGCAATTTCCCAAAGGAGCGGTCTTTGTGAAACAGTTTGATTTGCCCGTGGATGATCGCAATCCGGCGGCGCGCCGACGCATGGAGACACGCTTCCTGGTGCATGGCGATGATGGTGTTTATTATGGGGTGACGTATCGCTGGCGGGCCGACGGGTCGGATGCGGACCTGCTGCCGGACGGGGACAGTGCTCTGGTTTCCATCATCACTTCCTCCGGAGGAGCCCGCTCGCAGACATGGTCGTTTCCCAGCCGGGCGGACTGCCGGACGTGTCACAATGCGGGCGCAGGGCGTGTGCTGGGACTGCAGACGCACCAGCTCAACGGGCTGTTTTCTTATCCCGCCACGAGCCGCAGCGACAACCAGTTGCGAACGCTGAATCATTTGAATCTGTTTTCGCCGGCGTTGGTGGAATCCGCCATTTCCGGATATGCAAAATCGGTCGCGGTGACGGACACCACGGCCACCCTGGAGACGCGCGTGCGCTCCTACCTGGATGCCAACTGCGCCCTCTGCCATTATCCCGGAAACCCCGCGAATCCCTCCGCCGTGCTTGACGCGCGGTTCGCCACGCCGCTGGCCCAGCAGAACATCATCAACGGCAGTGTCCTCTACGATCTGGGACTGCCCAACGCCCGGATCGTGGCTCCGCAGAGCACCGCGAACAGCGTCATGTATCTGCGCATGAATGCTCTCGGACTGCATCAAATGCCTCCGATTGGGCGCAATGTCGTGGACACCGTCGCGGTCACCACCCTCGCAGCCTGGATCAATTCCCTGCCCATTCCCCCACCCCCAACCGTCAATCGCAGCCCCATCGCGGCCAATGACGAGGCGAGCACGCTGCTCAATACACCGGTGGATATCAGCGTCATGGTCAATGATTCCGATCCTGATGGTGACGCGTTGAGCGTAAATTCTCCCACGACGCCCACCTCCGGCTCCGTGACGGCCCTCGCCGGAAATCAATACCGGTATACTCCCGCCAACGGATTTACCGGAACCGCCACCTTTCAATACAACCTCGTGGATGGCCGCGGAGGATCGGCCACAGCGACTGTCACCGTCCGCATTTTGCCGCCCGCCACTTCCAATTCGGTGGCATTTTTCGAAGGCACCAGCCGACTCACCGCCCCCACCTCCTACAGTGGCGTGGCCATCGGAGTGGCGGACATGAATCAGGATGGAATGGATGATGTGGTGCATCTTCAGGCCGCCAAACAATTGCGCATTGAATACCAGGCCGCCGGTGGCGCGCCCTTTACCTTCGCGCAGATCGGCGGGGTGTCAGCCTCGAATCAATGGGGGCTGTGCCTCGGAGATGCGGATAACAACGGATATCCGGACATCCTCGTGGGCGGTTATTACGACGGTTTGAAATATTTTCGCGCCAACGGCACGGGCACAGCCTACGCCATGACCACGCTGGCAACGCCATCCATCTTCGCCCAGGCCATGGGCTTCGTGGACATCAACGGCGATGGCTGGCTGGATATTTTTGCCTGCCATGATGATGCCGAGAGTGTGAAATTCCGAAATACCGGCAGCGGAACCTTCGTGCCGGATGCCAGCCTCATCGACACCCACACACTGGTCCCCAGCGATAACTCCGGCAATTACGGCATCGTCTGGACGGACTATGACAACGACGGGGATCTCGATCTTTACATTTCCAAATGCCGCCTCGCGGCGTCCAGTCCCACCGACCCCCGCCGCATCAACCAACTCTTCCGCAACAATGGCAACGGCACCTTCACGGATGTGGCCGCGGCGGCCGGCCTCGCCTTCGGTGAGCAATCGTGGACCGCTGATTTTGGCGATATCGACAACGACGGGGACATGGACTGCTATGTGGGAAATCATGGGGCCACAAGCTACCTCATGCTCAACAACAACAATGGCACCTTCACAAACATCACAACCGCAGCAGGCATGGGCGGCGTCAACTGGCTCATCATTCAGGCGGTCTTCCGCGATTTCAACAACGATGGCTACGTGGACCTCCTCCTGACCGGAGCCAGCCAGCAGTTGTGGATCAACAACCGCAACCGAACGTTCACCCTGGCTGCCAATCCATTTTTCGCACTGCCCATGGAATCATGCGCGGTGGGAGATTTGAATCGTGATGGATTTGCGGACGTTTACGCGGGCTACGCCAACACCTACAACACCCCCGTCAGCACCCGGCCCGACCGCTTGTTTCTGGCCCAGCCGAATGGAAATAATTTCCTGTCGATCAGCCTGCGCGGCACGATTTCCAATGCCACTGGCTCCGGTGCGAGAATCGAACTCTATGGACCCTGGGGTGAACAGATTCGTGAGGTGCGCTCGGGCGAGGGGTATGGCATCTCCCACAGCTTCACACAAATTTTTGGGCTCGGAAATGCCGGTGGCGCCGACCGTCTGCGCATCATCTGGCCATCAGGCTACATCGATGAGGTCAATAATGTGCTGCCGAATCGTTTTCTCAATTTCCGGGAGGGCAGTTCCGAACCTCCCACGCTCGCCAATCCGGGAAATCAAACATCGGTGCGCGGAGCGGCGGTGGACCTGGCGTTGGTGGGCGCAGATCCGACCGGCGATGCGCTCACCTTTTCTGCCACCGGGTTGCCGGCGGGACTTGCCATCCATCCCACCTCCGGCCGTATTACCGGGACGGTGAGCGGTTCAGCCCTCAGCAGTTATACCGCCGCCCTGAGCGTGACGGATGGATGGACGACAGTGGCGCGATCGATCACCTGGACCATCAATGGCTCCAGCGTTCCCGCAGTGGTGCTGACCACCGCTTCAGGCACGGTGACCGGAGCCTTCAATGTGAATGTGGCTTTCTCCGAATCCGTCACCGGTTTGACGATCACGGATTTCACGCTCACCAATGCAACGGCCACCAGCCTTACCGGATCAGGTGCCGCCTATGTCCTGCGGGTCACGCCAACCGCAGCGGGGGCAGTCAACATTTCGTTGCCAGCGAATGCCGCGCTCGGTGCCGGCGGTGCGGGAAACACAGCCTCACTGGTGCTGCCGGTCAACTACCAGCCGGTCGACACGGTCAAGCCAAGTGTGGCCCTGACCACCCCGACGGCCATTGTCTCCGGAGCTTTTACGGTCACTGCCACCTTCAGTGAATCCGTTTCAGGACTCAGCATCGGCGAGTTCAGTGTCACGAATGGAACGGCCGCTGCCCCGAGCGGCAACGGAGCGGTCTACACGGTCGTGGTCACCCCAACGGGCTACGGGACTATCACCGTGCAGTTGCCGGCCGGCCTGGTAAGTGATGCCGCAGGCAACACCAACACCGTTTCCAATCTGCTGTCGGTAAACTGGCCGGCCCCGAACCGCGCCCCGAATGTCACGAATCCCGGGACGCAGAACAGCACGCGTGGTTCCGCGGCCAGTCTGGCGATGCAAGGATCTGATCCCGATGGCCAGACGATCACCTGGAGCGCAACCGGACTGCCCCAGGGATTGCTGATCAACGCCAACAGCGGCGTCATTTCCGGCACCATCAGCACGGGGGCCGCCGCCGTCAATTCGGTGACCGTGACAGCGACAGATGGATCCCTTTCCATCAGCGTTTCATTCAACTGGAACACCACGGGGGCCGCTCCCACCAATGGTCTCCGCGCTGAATACTACGACGGTATGGTGCCGGGTGCGGGCGCTCCGTTGCTGGTGCGAACAGATGCAAATATCGATTTCGACTGGGGCGGCGGATCCCCTGCGGCAGTAGTCCCGGTGGACTACTTTTCTGCACGATGGACGGGATTCCTCACCGCTCCATTCACCGAAACGTTCACGTTCTGGGTTCCCTCCGACAACGGCGTGCGCGTCTGGATCAACAACCAACTGGTGCTGGATAAATGGACGCCGAGCGACATTTCCGGATGGCACACCTTCACCCTCCCCATGACTGCCAATCAGGCCGTTCCGCTCAAGGTGGAATATGCCGAACTCTACGGCGGTGCCAGCATTTCGGTTTTCTGGTATAGCAACTCACTGCCGTGGGAGGCCATCGCGACCAGTCGCCTAACGCCGTCCTCGCCCGTCAACCGTGCGCCGACAATCGCCACTCCCGCGAACCAAACCACCGTGCGCGGTCGCACCGCCTCGTTGACCGTGAACGGAACGGATCCCGATTTCAATCCGCTCACGTGGACTGCGACCGGACTGCCGGCCGGACTGACCATCAACGCCGCGACCGGAGTGATTTCCGGAACGGTGGCCCTTGGTGCGGCAGCGTCGAACAACGTCACCGTCACCGCCTCCGACGGTTCGTTAAATGCCAGCGCCACCTTTACCTGGCTGACGACCGCTCCACCTGTGAATCAGGCACCATTGCTGACGAATCCGGGAACGCTCAGCTCCCTGCGTGGATCGCTTGTTTCCTTCACCGCCACCGCCAGCGATCCGGATGGGGATGCGCTTACGTGGTCAGCCACGGGGCTGCCAGCGGGATTGATTTTGAATACATCCACCGGTCTCATCAGTGGAACGTTGCTCACCAGTGCCGCCACGACCTATTCGGTGACGCTCCGGGTCACGGATCCGGGCGGGCTCAGTGCCAATGTTGCCTTCACTTGGAACTCGACAGCGCCCTCCGCGAATGGTCTTCTTGGTGAATATTTCAATGGCATGGTGCCGGGAGCGGGAACGCCCCTCCTGACCAGGACGGATGCCACAATTGATTTCGATTGGGGCGGTGGCTCGCCGGCTCCGGTCGTTCCGGTGGATTATTTCTCGGCGCGTTGGACCGGATTTCTGACCGCTCCCTTCAGCGAAACATTTACCTTCTACGTCCCCTCCGATAACGGCGTGCGCGTCTGGCTCAACAATCAGCTGGTCCTTGATAAATGGACTCCCACCGACATCAGCGGATGGCATAATTTCACCTATCCGCTGACGGCCAATCAGGCGATTCCCATCAAGGTTGAATACGCCGAACTCTACGGCGGTGCGAGTATTTCCGTATTCTGGTTCAGCAACCGCCAGCCATGGGAGGCGATCGCCACCAGCCGCCTCACGCCCGCCGCCGGAGCCCAGGCTAGTGCAACCCAGACCACCGCACGCTTCATTGCCCGGACCCAGAATCTTCAAACGACCGTGGACCGTGGCACGCGCTTCAGCTTCAGCTGCCCATCCTGCGACACCTCGCCACTCACGCTCATTGTCGAGCACAGCTACGATTTGATTCATTGGGAGACAACCAATGTGCCAGCGGAGATCGTTCCCAACGGCGAAGGCACCGATAATGTCAGCCTCTCCGTCCCCACGCCCGGCAGCGGACAGGTACCAGCCAGATGTTACTACCGTGTGCGCATGATCGAAAAGTAAATCAATCCGCCAGCAGCGCTTTGAGTCCACCCATCAATACCGGCTCTACGGACGGAGCCACGAACGAACTCGTGGGCTGCGTCTCATAACCACCTTCACCGTAGGAAATTTCCGTGCCAATATAACCCGGACCGTAATCCCCGTAGGCAGCGAACGCCACATGTCGAGAAGGGGCGAGCCGTTTGGCCTCCAGTTGGTATTCCACAAAAAGCTCACCGGGGAAATGCAGGATGTCCACATTCCCAAGCCTGAGTCGATGCAGTTCGATCTGATGCCCTTGCTGGCAGCGTTCCAGCCAGGCCAGCTGCATGGCTGAGCTGAGGATGCCATCGGTCGTTTTGAGTTTATCCCTCAGCTCGTCCGCTTTCAACCCCACGGATGGCGGCAGCGCCACGCCCGCCGTTTTCCAGGAAACATCCGCGGAGGTGATCGCTTTTTTCTCACTGGAATCCCAGGCTTTTTTGAGCCCCGCAGCCAGGCGCTTGGCAAGTATTGGGCGCATCGCCGGACTGCCATCGTTGTATTTCCCCGCACCAATATTGCCACCGGCACCGGTGAAATGCACATGCAGCAAACTCAACTCCTGCTCTCTGAAATAGCGGGCCATGCCGGGGAAATCGGGATTGGCAATGCCCGTGCGGTAGTAACTCTGCGGATGCGTGGCATAATACGTCAGCACCACCAGCGGGTTCTCACCATTCCAGAAACTCACCGCGGTGGCCATGGGATCAATCGTGCCCTCCGGTGCCGCACGCAGCGCCTCGTCCTTGCAGGCGGTGTAGCGGACGCCGACCACTTTTCCATCAGGCCCCATGACGCGCCGATTGCTCGCCACTTCCTCCACCTTCCCCTCGCCCCAGCCCACATGCGTGACGGGAGCCGCCTTGGACAAACAACCAGCGACCACTTTTCCAAAGTGTTCCAACCATTGCCTCTGCCAAGTGGAATCAAAGGTCTGCGTGTCCAAGTTCTCCTTTTTCAAAATGCGTTCCGTGGAAAAATCACAGATGGGCGCATCATGTTGATGCAACACGTGCACTGCAATACGATCCGGGGTGGTTCCCGCCGCCGCCGCCAGAGTGGCCCTGAAGGCATCGTGACCCTCATTGGCGATGCCGATCCAATCCACCGCACACAGCACGATCGGCTGGCCCGCTCCCAGCAATACGATTCCCCGGCAGCGCAGTCCCAGCGGCCCCACATCCTTCATTGTGTCATACGCCAACCGTGATCCCACCTGGGGCGTGGCATCGAGATCAAAGGTCGCCAGACGCAGACCCTCGGGGCTCGCAGGCGTGGCATCGTCAGCCGCGACGAGCACCGCGGAGAGAATCCCCGCCAGACAGGCCAGCAGGATGGGAAGGGAACGCAGGGAGATGTGCATGTGCGGAGGTTGCCGGATGGCGCGGCGACTGGTAACCTCCCTGAATGCGTTTCTTCACGTTGGCGATCTATGCCGCTTTTCACTCCCTTGCGGTGGCCCATCCAGTGGTCACGCCGGAGGAGTTGCCACGATTGCCAGCCCCCAAGCCTGAAGACTCCAGGAAGGCGATCACCGTGCGGCCTGGATTTGACGTGGAGTTGGCAGCGTCCGAACCCAATGTCGTGGCTCCGATCGCGATGGCCTTCGATGCCCATGGCGCCTTGTTCGTCGTGGAAATGCGCGACTACCCGCTTCCGGAACGCCGTGACAAAAAACTCGGCACTGTCCGCAAACTGACGGATCGCGATCACGATGGCGTCTTCGAAACATCGACGGTCTTTCTCAAGGACCTTCCCTGGCCCACGGGCATCGCCTGCTCGGAGGACGGCGTCTATGTTCTCGCATCACCGGATCTGCTCTTTGCGCGCGACAACAATGGCGATGGCATTGCCGACGAGCGCACGGTTGTCGTCACGGGGTTTGGGCGGGAACATCTCAACGTTCAGGCGCTGCCCAACAGTCTTACGTGGAACGAAGACGGCACCTTCTGGGGAGCGACCGCTGGAAATGGCGGCGAGGTGCAGGGTCAAACATTGAATGGCCGCGATTTCTCGTGGAATCCCTTCTCGAATCATTTGCAGGCGGAGACCGGCACCGCGCAATTCGGCCTCAGCTTCGATGAAAGCGGCCGGCGCTTCGTCTGCAGCAACAGTCATCATCTTCAGTGGGTGCCATGGGAAGAAAGGCACGTGGGCCAGCTCGACGCTCCTCACACCTCCATGCTGGACATTGCCGCCGACGGACCCGCCGCCACCGTTTACCGAACCAGCCCCGAGGAGGCCTGGCGGGTGGTCCGGACGCGCTGGCGGGTTACGGGACAAGTGCCCGGTCTCATCGAAGGCGGAGGTCGGTCCTCCGGATATTTCACTTCGGCCTGCGGGGTGCATATCTATCGGGGCGATGCCTTTCCCGCCGAATTCCAAGGCAACGCATTCACTTGCGACGTCGGCAGCAATCTTGTGCATCGCAAAGTCTTCCATGAAATGGATGGCGCACTCAGTGCGGAACGCGCTGCCGATGAAATGACGTCGGAATTTCTCGCCAGCAGCAGCAATTGGTTTCGGCCCGTCGCCTTTGCCATCGGGCCGGATGGTGCGCTCTACGTCGCGGACATGGCGCGGGAAATTATCGAACATCCGGATTCACTCCCCGACTCCATCAAGCAGCATCTGGATCTTGCCAGCGGCGAAAATCTCGGCCGCATTTGGAGAATCGTCCCAAAAGCCTGGGCACGTCCACAGCGGCCGGTGCCCGCAGATTTTGCCATCGCGGGATGGGCGCAGATGCTCGATCATCCCAACGCGTGGCATCGCGAAACCGCGCAGCGGCTCCTACTCGAATCCAAGGACGCAGTTGACTTAAAGCTGCTCCAAAAAAGTTCCAGCCCGCTTGCGCTGGCCATCCTCGGGCAACGGAAGACCCTCAGCGTCGCGGACGTGCGCCGAGTTTGGGCCACAGGAAGCCCCCAACACCGACGCCGCTGCGTCCGGTGGTTGGGGGAGTGTTTTCAACGGGAAGGTGGTGCCGCCCATGAACTGGCCGAGGAAATGGCCGCATCATCCGATCCCTTTGTGCTTTCCGAAATCCCTTCATCCCTCACCCATGATCAGCCCGGGCCCCGTCTCCAACTTCTGGTGAAATTGCACCGCAGTGGAATTCCACACGTGCAGCGGGCCGTTGTTCTTTCCACCAACACGGCGGCGGATGCTTTGGAAATTGCCACCAAAGTCCGCTCGCTGGAATTGTGGACACTCATCGGAAAATCCGGGCAAACCGACGCCCTCCAGCAGGCCCAGACCTTTTTGGAGATGCAGCAACCCCTGCCACTGGAAGAAATGGCCGCCCTCGGCACCACTCCATCTGACACGGCATTTGCGACCGCCAGAGAAATGCTCGCCAACGGGAAGCCTTCCGACGCCATCGTCACGCTGCTGCTCCGTGCCGCCTCTGCAGACCTCGCCTTTCATCTGCAATGCATCGGCAATGAATCGCTCCCTGTAAACTTGCGTGCACGCTTCGTTCCCTCTCTGGATCAGCCTTCCATCGATCAACTCCTGCGAGACTGGCCAACGCTGCCGATCGGAATTCGCCAGGTCACCCTTGAATGGTTCCTCAAACTGCCCACGCGCGCTTCCCGACTCCTCGAGTTGATCACTGCGGGAACCATCGCCAAAACCGAACTGTCCGCGGACCAGGTGAATCAGGCCAGAAAACTTCTGCCGCAGGAAGCCCCCGCTCTTTTTGGCGTGCCGCAGAATCGCCAGCAGGCGATCAATGAACATTTAAACTGCCTCACCCTTGCCGCCCATGCCGAGCAGGGGGAAATCATTTTCAAACAGCGCTGCCTCGTCTGCCATCAACACGGCAACGAAGGCAATGCCATCGGACCGGAGCGGAAAACCTTTCGCAATCTCGGCAAACCCTCGCTGCTCGTAAACCTGCTCGACCCCAATCGTGATGTCGCCGCAGCATTCCAACTCATCACACTCCAAACCAAATCCGGCGAGACACAGGCCGGCCTGCTCGTGAGCGAAAACGCCCGGGAGGTGACGATCAAAACCGCACTTGGACAAACGGTCACCTTTCCACGCGAGACCATTTCAAAACTCGAACCCTCCCGCCTCTCCCTGATGCCGGAAGGCTTGGAGGCAGGGCTGACCGATCAGGATCTCGCCAATCTGTTGGAATTTTTGATTCAATAATCCCACTCCAATCCCCACACTCCCATGCAGCGAATTCTTTCATGTCTCATCCTTGCACCCGCCCTGCTTGTTGCTGAGCAAGCTCAGATTGTCAATCCGCGGCAGACCAGCGGCGACCGCGTGGCAGTTCCCCGCTGGGAACAGCAACTCACCATCACCGTCGGCCCGAAGGATGCGGACATCATCGGTCAGGACCAGCGGGCCATCCAGGCGGCGGTGGATTACGTGGCCAGGTTCGGCGGTGGCACGGTCCACATTTTGGCGGGAACTTATCGATTTCGGAATGCGGTTTATTTGCAGACCGGCGTCAATCTCATTGGCGAAGGTGACCAAACCCAGATCATCAAGGAACCCTCCTCCACCACCCCGCTGAAAATGGACAGCGATTGGTATGATCAGGAAATAACGCTCACTGACGCGTCTGGTTTTCAAATTGGCGATGGCGTCTGCCTGCGCGCGAAAAATGCCGCGACCGGTGGCAACACGGTGGTCAAACGCTCGCTGGTCGCCCGGAATGGCAATCGCTTCAAACTCGACCGCGCACTTCGCGAAAATCTCTGGCAAATGCACCACGCCACCTGCGCGACGCTCTTTCCCCTGCTCAGCGGGGAATTGGTCAATGACATCAAAATCGAAAATCTTTCGCTCGATGGCAACCGCGAGCACAATGACGAACTGGATGGCAACTACGCCGGATGCATTTTCCTTCAGGACTGCAATCGCGTTCACATCAGCGGCGTCACCGCTCGCAACTATCATGGCGATGGCATCAGCTGGCAAATCTGCCACGACGTGGTGGTCGAAAATTGTCTCAGCGAAAACCACACCGGCCTCGGCCTCCACCCGGGCTCCGGCTCCCAGCGTCCCATCATGCGCAACAACACCCTCCGCGGAAATGACATCGGCATTTTCTTTTGCTGGGGTGTCAAATTCGGCCTGGCCGAGAACAATCAGATCGAGGCCAACCGCGTGGGCATTTCCATCGGCCACCGCGACACGGACAACCTCATCACCACCAACTCCATCCGGGGAAGCAAGTTGAACGGAATCCTCTTCCGCCCGGAAATCAGCAGGGATTTCGCCGGGAATCGGAATCGTATTTTGAAAAACATCTTCACCGACAACGCCGCCGAGGGCGGTGCCGTCATCGATATCCAGGGCTCCACGGAATCAATCACCATCAGCGACAATGAATTCACCGACAAACGCGAAGGCCGCCGCACCGCCGTCCTGCGCGGACCGGATACGAAGGAGATTCTCGTGGAGGGCAGCCGGCTTGACGGCTTGGACGCCGGCAAATAACGGGCTTAGCCCAGCTCGGCGAGCTTGGCTTTGATCGCGTCGAAGTTGGGCAGGACGCCGGGGCTGTCGTTGCTCTCGGCGTATTGGACGATGCCGGCCTTGTCCACGATGAAGGCGGAACGCTTGGGAACCCCGGCCTGGCCGAGATTTTTCTCAGGGAGGAAGGAATCGTAGGCAATGCCGTAGGCTTTGGTCACGGAGTGATCATAGTCGCTGGCCAGCGGGATGGTGATGTTTTCCTTCTTGGCCCAAACGTCCTGGGCGAAGGGATTGTCACCGCTGATGCCGATGACTTTGCAGCCGAGGGCGGTGTAATCATTCATCCCGTTGGAGATGGCGCAGAGTTCCTCGGTGCACTTGCCGGTGAAGGCCATGGGCACGAAGAGCAGCAGCACGTGGGACTGGCCCTTGTGCTCGGACAGGGTCAGATATTTCGGGCCTTCGGCGGTGAGAGTGGTGAGTTTGAAATCAGGAGCGGCGGTGCCTACGGTGATCATAATGCTGGGTTGTTTTAGATTGGAAATTGTGAGTCCGAGCACTAGGCGAGGGCGGCAGGAATGTCAACTTGCGCCGGATGGGGCGGCAAACCGGCGATTGATTTCTCCCCCACCCTTGATTATCGAAACCACGCCGACCGCCATGCCCCTCCTATGCCCGCCCACCTCCCGTTCATCTCTCGCTACCGGCGCATTTGCGCTTGGATTTCGGCCCTCCTGCTGATCACTTCCTCCTCGATTGAGGCCCGGAGTTTCGCGGTGAACTATGCGGCAGAGCCCGATCCTGCCGACCTGCTGGCATTTGAAATGATGATTCTTCATCCGGAGGCCAGGGTAGATTTGCAGCCGGGCCATGCGATTGGACGCAAATACCTGGGCTATCTGAGTGTCGTGGAGGTGGATCCCAACGCTCCGAATGCCGCAGCCATCAAGGAGGCGGGCGTGCCACTGCTGGCGGAGAATCCGGATTGGAAAACGCGGTGTGCGGATGTGACGCATCCTGCATGGTCGGATCTTTTGGTCGGGAAGTTTGCCCGGGCCGCAGTGGACAAGGGTTATGATGGATTTTTCCTCGATACTCTGGACAGCATCGGAAGTCTGGCGAAGGAGAAGCCGGAGCGGGCGGCGGAATACCGGCAGGCGATGATCACGCTGATCGGCAAACTCCGCGCGGCGTTTCCGGGAAAGGAAATCATCGTGAACCGGGGCTTCGACTTGTGGGAGGAAATCAAAACCAATGTGGATGGAATTTTGATCGAGAGTGTCTTTCAAACCTTTGATTCCAAAGGACAGTATGGACCTGTGGCGGCGGGTGATCACCAGGCGCTCGCGGGCAGGATTCATGATTTTCGCGCCGCTGGAATTCCTGTCTATGTCGTGGACTATCTGGACCGGGGGAATCCCGGCCTGGCTGAGAGCGTGGCGGAGCAGATTCGCAAGATCGGTGCCGAACCGTTTCTGACGACGCGGGAATTGCAGGGTGCGCTGCTGGGACCGATGCAGCGCCAGGCGCGCCGGGTCCTGGTGATCTACGGATCAGTGCTCGCGGAGAGCGAAGTGGCGGAAAAATTTGCAGCCGATACGTTTACTGCGGAGCGCCTGCAGATGCCGCTGGAATGGCTGGGGTATGAGGTGGAGTATTTAAACGTTGGCAAACTCTCACCGCCGCTGGTGCTGGACGATCGCTTCTGCGGCATTATTTTTGATGTTGAAACGCAACTGCCGTTTGGCGGCGAGGCCTGGTATGTGGACTGGATTACGGACCAGAAAAAGCGCGGGCTGAAAATTCTCTTCACCGGCCAGTATCCCTTCCAGCAGGATGTGCAGCGCGCACGACTCTTCAAATCTCTCGGCGTCTGGGGTTCGTATGCGCAGGTTCGCAGTCCGCAGAAGGTCGAATTCCTAAAGGTGAACCGGGATCTGATGAGTTTCGAAGGCAAACTGACTGCCCATCCCGCTGAGATGGAGGACAGCCGTGCGCCCGAAGGAGCCCAGGTGGATGTCTCTGTTGGCGGAACGGACGAAAAGGCGGATCAATTGGTCTTCGATGCCATTTTCACCTGTGACTGGGGTGGAGTGCTCATGGAACCCTACGCTACCTTTCAGGCCAGCGCGGAAGATCAGGCCTCGCTGTTTGACCCTTTTAAATTTCTGCAGCGCCTCTTCCCCGGAGGCGCCTTTCCCGCACCGGATCCGACCACCCGCGACGGCCAGCGCATTTTCTACAGCCATATCGATGGTGATGGCTTCTGCGGGTCAACGGGGCATGCTGGAAATGAAATTTGCGGGGCCGTGATCCGCGATCGTATTTTGAAAAAATATCCTTTCCCGATCACCATTTCTCTCGTGGAAGCTTCCATGAAGGCGCTGGAGGTGGGGCAGGATCCGCAGGACATTCCGCGCTACGAAGCCGCAGCACGCGAGTGTCTGGCGCTGCCGAATGTCCAGGCGGCCAGCCACTCCTTTTCACATCCCTATGTTTGGATCGACGATGACGAGGAATTTATCCCTCTCTATGAAAGCCGTGGACTGGAGTTGAAACCGGAGGCCGGTTATGACTCGGAGCATCCGGTCATGAAACGCGAGGTCACCGACTCCATCGCCTACGTCCAGAGCCTTTGTCCTCCTGGCAAAAAGGTCGAACTCATGCTGTGGTCCGGGAATTGCCGGCCTTCGCCGGAGGCGCTGCGCCTGTGTCGGGAAGCGGGAATCGAGAACATGAACGGCGGCAATACCGTCATCAGCAAACGCCATCCCTTCCTCTCCAATGTCAGTCCGCGCATCATGCAATGGGATGGCGAGTTGCAAATCCATGCGGCGAATCAGAATGAATTCGTTTACACGAAAAATTGGTCCGGACCCTTCTACGGCGGTTTCGCACAGGTCGTGGAAACGTTCGATGCGACCGAATCGCCCCGCCGCCTCAAGCCCGTCAATATTTACTACCACTTCTACAGCGCCCTGACTCTGGGAGCGCTCCGCGCCGTAGAGAAAGTACATGACTGGGCGTTGGAACGTCCGCTGCACAGCATGACGGCATCGGAGTATGCCCGGCTCATCAAGGACAGCTACGAGACGCGAATCTATCGCCAGGGCCCGCGCCAATGGGTCATGGTCAACCGCGGCCACCAGCGAACCTTCCGACTCGATGCTAGCGAGGGTACCCCGGACCTCGCCGCCTGTAGGCATGTCACTGGCTGGAGGAAAACTGGCAGCCAACTCTACGTCCACACCGATGGATCACCAGTCACCCAACTGACCCTCGCGGACTCACCGCCTCCGCAATTGCACCTGGAAAGCTGCCAGGGGGAAATCACCTGGAAGGAACGCACCCCGGAGAGCATGATCCTCTCTATTCGTGAGCTTCGACCCAATCACACTCTCGTCCTTGCTGGAAGCCAGCCAGGAGGGCACTGGAAGGCAACCGTCAATTCTGTAGCCTGCGATGTAGTCGCGGACTCGGGCGGCCGCATTTCGTTCGATTTGCACGGTAATGTGGCATTTGAACTTACCCGTGATTAATATTGATGGTTGGCAGCAGGGATTCGTGACCATCAGGGAGGCGATTCCTTAAAGATTGTTACCAAAACATCATGGTCACGGCTGAATTTTTCATGTAGGGTGATCCCCTATGATAACCCTGAACGTGAATGGGCAAAGCTACCAGGTCGATGTGCCCTCGAACACACCCCTACTTTGGGTTCTGCGCGACATCCTGCATCTCACCGGGACCAAATACGGCTGCGGCATCTCCGTGTGCTGGGCATGCACTGTCCTGATCAATGGGAAGGAGGACAAGTCGTGCGACGTCACGGTTGGCTCCGCCGCCGGGAAAGCCATTACGACCGTCGAGGGGCTTTCGACAATGTCCCCGGACCCGAACAACCCCCTCAATCGGCTGCAAAAGGCCTGGATTGATCACCAGGCACCGCAATGCGGCTACTGCCAGTCGGGCATGCTCATGCGGGCGGCGGCGCTCCTGATCGAGTATCAGGGGCAGGATAATCCCGTCCCTTCCGACGGCGCCATCAGTGGCGCCATGCAAAACATCTGCGTCTGCGGCACCTACCAGCGCGTGAAGGCCGCCATCAAGAGCGCGGCCACTGGCAACTAACAGACGCATCCTATGAACGACTCCTCAATTTTCAAACCGACGGTGCTGGACCGGCGGCAGTTCCTGAAAGGGACCGGCGGCTTTCTTCTGGCGATGACCATTCCGGCCGGGACCAACCGGGCCATGGCGGACACCACTCTGCCGGCGAATGCCACCGGCACCGCCTACATCCGCATCGGCGCGGACGAATCGATCACCATCCTCGTCGGCGGCGGCGAAATGGGCCAGGGCATCTACACCGGCCTCGCGATGGGCGCGGCGGAAGAACTGAAGGTGAAATGGGAGAAGGTGAAGGTGGAACCTCTTCCCGCAAGTGCATCGTGGCTCTCAGCCGGCAGCGGCGGCATCCGTTCGCGACTCCCCACTTTTCTCAAAGCCGGTGCGGCCGCTCGCGAGATGCTCGTCAGCGCTGCGGCGCAGACTTGGGGAGTGGCGGTCACGAACTGTCAGGCTGTGGATGGCACGGTGAAAAACCTCCTCAATAACGATGTGATGACTTACGGCCAGCTCGCACAACTGGCGGCGACGCTGCCCGTTCCCACGGCTCCCGCGCTCACGCCCGCTGCGAATTACCGCATCATCGGCACCCCCGCCGCGCGGCCCGATCTCGTCGGCAAGGTAAACGGCAGCGCGAAATACGGTCTCGACGTCGTCGTGGACGGCATGGCGCTCGCCATTGTGAAGCACGCCCCGGTGATGGGCGGCACTCTGAAGGACCCGGTGAACATAAGCGTGCCGTCCGGCGCGAGCGCCGTCGTCAAGCTCGGAGCCACCGCCACGAACCCGGTCAACAACGCCATCGCGCTCGTTTCATGGCTCCCCGGTGCGAATACCTGGGGACTGATGGAGACGATGAAGAACATCAGCGGCAACATTTGGAACACACCGGCAAATGCCGCGCTGCTCGACAGCACTGTCTTCAAGTCCCAGGCCATGAGTCTCCTCGGTCGGGGCACCCCCTTCATCGCCGAGCAAAAGGGAGACGTGGACACCGCCTTCGCCAGCGCCGCACGCGTGCTGGAGATGACCTACACGCTGCCATATCTTCCGCACGCCTGCATGGAGGTGTTGAACTGCACCGTGCGCATGACACCAGCGACCGCTCCGTTCACGGCTTGCGAGATTTGGGCACCCACGCAGGCGCCAAACTCTGTGCTCTCGACGGCCTCCGCTGTCACCGGCCTTCCCAAGACCGCGATTAGGATCTACCCGATGTTCATGGGTGGCGGCCTTGGTCGGAAGTTTGAGCAGGACTACATCACGCAGGCGATCACCACCGCCATGGCTATCGGCCGACCTGTGAAGCTCGTCTGGCCGCGTTCCGAAGACATGCAGCGCGACCAGTATCGCCCCATGGCCGTCACGCGCATCCGCGTCGCGCTTGATGCAGTGGGGAAAATCACCGGCTGGCAGAACCGCCACGTCTCGCCCTCCATCTCCGCACAACGGCGGACGACGCCGCTCACCGCCCACGACGCCAATGCCACCGAGGGTGCGACCGCGCTGCCTTACGCATTCCCGAGCAGACTCATCGACTACGTTCAGCACATGTCCCCGATTCCCGTCGGTTACTGGCGCTCCGTCGGCTACTCGATCAATGCCTTCGCGGTGGAAAGCGCCATCGACGAAGTCGCGCACGCTGCCGGCGTGGACGAACTGGTACTCCGGCGGCAGCTGATCAGCGCCAGCACCGATCCGCTCGCCGCGCGCACCCTCGCCGTGCTGAATGCGGCCGCCGCCACCGCCGGTTGGGAGACAACTGCCGTGCCCGCCGGTCGGGCGCGCGGCATCGCTGTCGCGCAGGCATTCGGAACCATCGTCGCCGAAGTCGCCGAGATCTCCGTTACCTTGACCGCAGGCGTGCCCACAAACTTCACCGTCCATAAAGTCGCATGCGCCGTGGACTGCGGCACCGCCGTGAATCCGAATTCCGTCGAGGCGCAGATGCAGGGCGGTATTTTCCATGGCCTGAGCGCCGCAAAGTGGGGCGAGCTGAAATGGACCGCCGGCAAGGCCAGCGTCACCAATTTCAACAAATACCGCATGACCCGCATGAGCGAAGCGCCTGTCATCACAACAACCATCGTGAACAGCGGCGCGCCCATGAGCGGCACCGGTGAGCCCGGCGTCCCGCCGATCGCGCCCGCTGTGGCGAACGCTTACTTCAAGCTCACCGGCATCCGGGTCCGCGACCTGCCCTTCTTCCCCGGCGCGACCATGGGTGGTTGATGCAACCTTATGAAAACCATCCGCGCCATTGTAGAACTTGCCGCAACCGCCCAGACGGGCGAGGTGCTCGCCATGGCCACGGTGGTGAACGTGCGTGGATCGGCCTATCGACGTCCCGGCGCGCGGATGCTCATCCTCCCTGACGGTCGCACCGCAGGCATGATCAGTGGTGGATGTTTGGAAAATGACGTGCGCGAGCAGGCCCGGACCGTCATGGCGACCGGATGTCCGCGGCTTGTCACCTACGATTCCACGGCTCCGGAAGATATCATTTTCGGCCTGGGACTCGGATGCAATGGAATTGTGCAGGTGCTGATCGAGCCCTTGCTGGCAGGTGAGCCCAACGGTCTGCTGGCCTTTCTTGGAGCCTGCCTCGCCCGCCGTCACCTGGGTAAAGTGATGACTCTTTTCGCATCGGATGATTTCCCGATTGGCACATCCCTCATGCGCTGGCCGGACGGCAGCGTGGCTTGTTCCCTCAATGACACGGAATTCACAGCCGGTGGTCTGGCTCTGTTCCAGGAATTGGGCTCCAGGCGAACTTCGATTCGGAAAATGGAATTAGCGGACGGCCGATGCGGCAGGGTCCTTGTCGAATCTGTGGCGCCGCCCACACCACTGACGATCTTCGGAGCTTTCGATGATGCCATCCCGGTCGCGCAACTTGCAAAGTCCCTCGGCTGGCACGTCACGGTGATCGACGCCCGCCCGGCCTATGCCACAGTCGAACGTTTCCCGATGGCAGATGCGGTACTTTGTTTGCGACCGGAGACATTGTCAGCCAGTGAAAAGTTCCTGCTTCCCCGCGAGTCCCTCGTGATGATCATGACGCACAGTGTGTCGCATGATCGGGAACTGCTGAAGACCCTTCTGCCAAGGGCTCCGCGCTATGTCGGTATCCTGGGCCCGAAGCGGCGCACCGAACAAGTCCTGGAGGAACTTGCCGGCGAAGGCATCCAATTCCATGAAGAAATATTAAGCCGGCTGCATGGACCCGCAGGGCTGGACATCGGCGCGGAGACCCCTGAGGAGATTGCGATTTCCATCATCGCCGAAATGCAGGCCGTCCTTGCGCAACGTGAAGGCGGTGCCTTGCGTGAGCGCGTCGCCCCAATCCACGAACCGGTGGACTCCACCCTAGCCAACGTATGAAACCCGGAATCATCATCTTGGCGGCGGGCGAATCCGCGCGAATGGGGGTGCCAAAGCAACTGCTGGAGTATCGGGGGAAGACGCTGCTGGAACGGACTGCGGATGTGGCACTCGAGGTCGGTGACTCCGTCATTGTGGTGCTTGGGTCCCGGGCCGAACAGATTTGGAAGGCATGGAATGAGCCACGCGTAATGGTTGTCGAGAATCCACGTTGGAGCCAGGGCATGGGGGGCTCGCTGGCGATCGGACTGCAGTCGCTCCTGATCGCCAAACCTGCCACCCAGGCCGCCATTTTCCTGCTCTGCGATCAGCCCCTGCTGACCGCCACCGTTTTGCGCCGGTTGATCGCCACACATCTAAACACCGGCTCGGCCATCGTTGCCTCGGAATACAACGAAACCCTCGGCGTTCCCGCACTTTTCCATGCCAGCCTTTTTCCCGAACTGCTCGCCCTGAAAGGGAAGGAGGGAGCCCGGAAGGTGATTCAGTCGCATCCCCGCCAGGTAGTCGGCGTGCCGTTTGCCGAAGGCTCGCTGGACATCGATACGCCTGCTGACTGGGCTCAGCTGCACAATTCAACCACCCTCATGCCATTATGAAATCAGTCATCATCCTCCTCTTGCTCCTGGCTTACTGCCCTGCCGCCACGCTCCCCGTCACAACCACCGCCGATGCTGGAGCTGGCTCCCTACGAGCCCAGATCGCGGTATCGGTCAGCGGAGATACGGTAGCCATTGCGGCCACTGGAACCATCACCCTGACCACGGGTGAGATCCTCATTACGGGAAAAAATCTCACTATCACCGGACCCGGAGCGAACAGTCTCACGATCACCACCAACTCCACCTCCCGCGCCTTGCACATTGTGAAGGGCCAGTGCAGCATCAGCGATCTTACCTTTCATAATTGCCGGGGACTTCCCGGCGACGTGGATACCGGAGGAGCTGTATGCGTCGATAATTTCACCTCGGGTGGAGTGGCGAATGTGACCACGATCAACGATTGTGCCTTTACCAGCAACCAATCCGGTTGGGGTGGCGCTGTCGATATATTCAACGGCGGGCTGTCAATGAATCGCTGCACGTTTTCCAACAACACCTGCACCGGACTGGCCTTCGGGACCAACGGCGGCGGCGGCGCGCTCAGCCTGGGGCCCACTGTGGCCTCGGCGATCACCAACTGCACCTTCACCAAGAACGCCCAGCAGGGGACGGTGACTGGGCAACCGGGTGGCGGGGCCATTTACAATTACGGGGTGGGCACCGCCACACCTCCGGAGGTACTCGTCGAGCATTGTACTTTCGTTGGCAACGTGGACAGCGCGGGTGCCGCCGGAGCCATGAAGGGCAATTACACCGCAAGTTATCGCACCGCCGCCAAACTCAGGAATTGCCTGTTGGCAAACAACCAGGCACCCGTTCTGGTGCTGCGCAATTTCGCGGGAAATGCCACCGGAACCCTGACCACCTCCTACACCTCCCTCGGGGGAAATGTTACCGATGAATCAGCCACCAGCGCGCTCTTCATGGCTCCCGGCGGCAGCGACAAATGGAACAACGGTGCACTGGCGGCCTCGATTTCGCCCGATCCAGGACTCAACGGCGGAACGGTTCCAACCCACAGTATTTCCCGTGGTTCTCCGGCGCAACGCAGTGGCCAGGCATCCACGGTAACCACGGATGGCCGGGGGGCACCACGTCATCCGCAGTCGGATGCCGGTGCCTATGAACTGATCGAACCAGAACTGGCTGTCACTGCTGCCACGCTTGAGTTTGGGACCACTCTCCTCAACACGCCAGTCGTGAAATCACTCACCCTGACCAATACGCAGAACAGCACCTACACCACCGGGCCGCTTGTGCTGGGGCCCCCCACGACATCCAGCGGATTTAGCCTCTCCGGCTTTCCCACAACCAGCCTCGCCAACGGACAATCGGCTACTTTCGATGTAAACCTCATCGCAGCGTCTCCCGGGCTATATAATACCAGCCTTACGTTCAGCGGTAACGACCGGTTCGACTCCGCACTCGCGAATCCAGGATTATTGAACCTGCATGTGATCACGCTCAGCGCCCTCGTGACCGATACCATCGACAATTGGCGCATTCGAAATTTCGGCCCTGACGCAACCAACGCCGATCTGGCGGCTGACACAGCGACCCCTGCAGGCGACGGCATACCCAACATCCTGAAATACGCCCTCGGTCTGGATCCCAAGCAAGGCTATCCTCAGGGTGCCGGCATTGCATCGGGCCTCGATCCCACCGGTTGTCTGAGCATGACCGTTACCAAAAACCCAGCCGCAGCCGACATCCTCCTCTCCCTCGAGGTAAGCAGCGACCTCGGCCCGGCCTCCCCATGGACCAGTTCCGAAACGACCATCGATCTCAACTCTCCCATTCTGTTCAAGGCACACGACAACGTCACCACTTCGCAAGCCGACCGCCGATTCATGAGACTTAGAGTCTCCAAACCGTAAGAGAAAAAGGGGCAGGCATTGCTGCCTGCCCCTTGAGCTTTGCGAGACGACGCGCTTAGATCACTTATACGCAGCCTGGCTGCCTTTGATGTCGCGCTTCTTGATCCACGGCATGAGGGCGCGGAGTTTGGCTCCGGTTTTCTCGATGGGGTGGTTGGCGCCTTCTTTCATGAGGCGGTTGTATTCCTTGTAGCCGCCTTCGTATTCGGCGATCCAGCCTTTGGCGAACTTGCCGGTCTGGATGTCTTTGAGGGCGGCCTTCATGCGCTTCTTGACGGAGGCGTCGATGATCTTCGGGCCGACGCTGACGTCGCCCCATTTGGCGGTTTCGGAGATGGAGAAGCGCATTCCGGCGATGCCGGCTTCGTTCATGAGGTCGACGATGAGTTTCAGCTCGTGCAGGCACTCGAAGTAGGCCATTTCCGGGCTGTAGCCTGCTTCGACGAGGACTTCGAATCCGGCCTGAACGAGGGCGCTGGTGCCGCCGCAGAGGACGACTTGTTCGCCGAAGAGGTCGGTTTCAGTTTCTTCTTTGAAGGTGGTTTCGAGGACGCCGGCGCGGGCTCCGCCGATGCCTTTGGCCCAGGCAAGGGCGATCTTCTTGGCGTCTTTGCCGGGATTCTGGTGGATGGCGATGAGGCTGGGGACGCCTTTGCCTTCGGTGAACTGGCGGCGGACGATGTGGCCGGGGCCTTTGGGGGCGACCATGATGACGTTGACGTCTGCGGGGGGGACGATGGTCTTGAAATGGATGGCGAAGCCGTGGCTGAAGAGGAGGGTCTTGCCTTTGGTGAGGTTCGGCAGGATGTCTTCGGCGAAAATTTTCGGCTGCTTGGTGTCGGGCAGGGCGATCATGATGACGTCGGCCTTCTTGACGGCGGTGGCGGTGTCATAGACCTGGAAGCCGTATTCCCTGGCGACGGGGACGGATTTGGATTCGGGGTAGAGACCGATGATGACTTTGACGCCGCTTTCCTTGAGGTTGAGGGCGTGGGCGTGGCCCTGGCTGCCGAAGCCGATGACGGCGCAGGTTTTGCCTTTGAGCACGCTGAGGTCTGCGTCTTTTTCCGTGTAGATTTTAACTGCCATGATGGGTGGGTTCTTTGGGTGTGTGGGTGATGTGCGGGAAACTCAGTGAACGACGCTATTGCACGCGCGGAAGCGCGATCTTCCCTGTGCGAGTCAACTCAGGGACGCCGAAATTGTCCATCAGGGCGATAAATTTATCCACCTTGCCGGAATCGCCGGTGATCTCGATGGTGAGCAACTCCTTGCTGACGTCGATGATCTTGGCGCGAAAGATATCGCAGAGTTCGATGACCTCGGCACGCGTGGTGCGTTCCACCTTCACCTGGAGAAGGACGAGTTCACGCTCGACGTAATCGCCTTCGCGAAAATCCACCACCTGGATGACGTCGATGAGTTTATCGAGCTGCTTGATGATTTGGTTGAGCACATTTTCCTTTTCACGGACGACGAGCGTCATGCGGGAGAGCTTGGGATCGTGGCTGGGACCGACATTCAGGGACTGAATGTTGTAGCCACGGCCGGAGAACATGCCGGCCACGCGGGCCAGCACGCCAAACTTGTTTTCCACCAGAACGGAAATGGTATGCAATGTCATGAGCTGAAAATAATTACAATGGAGGAGGCCGGTTGAGCCGTCCTGCAAAAGGGCGGCTAGCCTTCCCCTCATTGCGGAAGTGGTCAAATCCAATTTCCAGCGGATTCGCAGTTGTCAGCCGGGGGTAAAAGCCGGACGGAATGACGATGGATCAGGAATATGAAAGCAACCTCGGACCCCGGGAGTTGAGCCGCTATGCCCGGCAAATGTCCATGCCCGAGTTGGGTATGGAGGGCCAGCACCGCCTGCGGGCGGGCTCGGTGCTGTGCATTGGCGCGGGGGGGCTGGGGTCACCGGCGCTGATGTATCTGGCCGCGGCGGGCGTGGGGCGCATTGGGATAGTGGATGCGGATACCGTCGGGCACAGCAACCTGCACCGCCAGCTGCTTTACACCGAGAACCAGATCGGCAGGAAAAAGGCGGAGGCTGCCCGGGAAACGCTGCAGGCCATCAATCCCCATGTGGAAGTGTCATCGTATGTGCAGCGGTTTACCGCCGAAAATGCCGCCGAACTTGTGGGGAAATACGACGTGATTCTGGACGGCTCGGACAATTTCGCCACGCGGTATCTCAGCAGTGATGTGGCGGCCTGGTTGAAAAAACCGAACATTTACGGCAGCGTGATGAAATTCGACGGTCAGGTCACCGTCTTCGCTCCGCACCTTGGGGGGCCGTGTTACCGGTGTTTCCTGCCGCATCCGCCCGCTCCGGGGGCGGTGCCTAATTGTGCGGAAAGTGGTGTGCTGGGAATTCTCCCGGGGATCATTGGCCTGTTGCAGGCGACGGAGGCCATCAAGCTGCTGACCGGGCTGGGAGAGTCGCTGGTTGGAAGATTCGTCCATTTTGAAGCGCTGGGCTTGAAGTTCCGGGAGTTCAAATTGCGCCGCGATCCGGACTGCCCCGTTTGCGGCGAATCTCCCACAATCACCGAACCCATCGACTACGACGCCTGGTGTGGGGCGGCTGACGTTTGTGAACTGAAGATGCAGGAAATGACCGTGCAGGAACTCCAAGGCATCCTCCAGCATCCAACGGAGAAATTTCTATTGCTGGACGTGCGCGAGCCCTTTGAAATCGATATCGCCAGCATCCCCGGAGCACGGTGCATTCCTTTGGGAAATCTACCGGCGCAGATGGACAGCCTGCCGAGGGAGCATCAGATCGCCGTGCTCTGTAAATCCGGCGGGCGCAGTGCCAAGGCCGTCGAACTGCTCCGATCGCATGGGTTCTCCAAAGTGCTGAATGTCGCGGGTGGAATTCACCGTTGGGCTCAGGAGATCGACCCCTCCATGCCCACCTACTAGCGGGCGTGGGGCGTTCTAGTCGCGGAGATACTGGTGTCGCGGTGCGATCAAAGCGGGACGCTTTGTAGCACTCAAAGAGGGACAAAGGCGCGCAGCGCCTTGCGAGCGAGCGAAGCAATGCGAGCTTCTGCGCGCTGTGGCACAGGATACGGCTCTGCTGGAGAGCAACCGGAGCGGTGCC
>CALQSQ010000004.1 GCA_943333275.1 Akkermansia muciniphila | reverse complement strand
TAGCCGACCGGGGGGGGGTCCAGGGGGAGCGGCTGCCAGAAAAAGGAGCAGCGGGATCCGGTGTTGTTTTCGGTGTTGTTACCGGCTGCCTCGTTGAGGAACCAATGGAGAACTGGCAGGGGGGTGTTTCCCTCCATCGCCGGAATGGCAATGGTGCCGAAATATTGCTCGGCTTCCGTGGTTGCATCGGGGACGGGGTTGGTCTGCGGATTGGTGGGGGAACTGAGGAACGGGGGGTAGGGGGGATCGAAAGAATAAATGGGAGTGGTGGAATTGTCCTTGGCGAGGATGCGCCAGCGGATCATTTCGCCCGGGAGCAGAGAGGTGGTGGGAATGCTGCAGGTGTAGATTTTATCATTGGCCACGGCATCGCCATTGGTGCCGTTGTCCACCATGGTGATGGCGTTTTCATTCTCATACATCCTCCGCCAGCGGAGCGTCACGGGAGCGGAGGAGGCCAGCGGCCGCAGGGTGGTGCCGATGGTGGTGGAAATGACGAGCGGGGCGCTCGCTGGGCCGCCGGTGGGTTGGGTGGGTTTGTCGGTGGTATTGCTGATGAGCGGTCCGAGGCTTGTCGTGATGACAGAGTTGACCGCGCCGGGCGTGGGCGAAAAGAGGTAGCCCTTGTTGGTGGTGGGACCCTTGATGCCGTAGGAAAGGTCCTTGTATTGCGCGCCGTAGATGAATTCACTGGCCTTGGTGACGCCGTCGGGTTTGATGAGGGCGAGGTAGCCGGACTCCTTCTGCAGCGTGAAATTGGTGTGCAGCGTGCCGGAGGGAACCTTGCGGTTTTTGGCGGAAGCAAAAACGACTTTGTAGGCATACGGGGCCATGGTGACGGAGGGAAATGTCCACATGCTGTTATTGCCCTGAACATTGGTCAGCCGGTAGCCGCTGAGATCGACACTGGCGTTCTGGCCGTTGTATATCTCGATCCAATCGGAGCTGTCTCCATCCTCGTCGTCGAGCGATTTGGAATTGTTGGCCATGAATTCGGAGATCACCGGTCCTCCTGTATCGGTGTAGAGCGTGGTGCCGATCACCAGGTCATCGATGAAAAAGTTCATCGTGTTGCTCGATTCATTGCGGGCGGAAAAAGCAAAGGTGTTGCCGATGGCCGGGATGAAACCCGGTGTCCACAGGTTCGTGAAGATGGTCCTGCCCCCGTAGGTCAAATCCAAACCGTCGTAATCCCAGTGGATATTCACGAGTTTGGGCCGGTAGGGGCGTGGGGTGACGGACCATTTTTGGTTCAAGGAGGCGGTGCCCGTGGTCGTGCTGAGTATGGCGAGGGAGGAGTTGGCGGGCAGCAGGCCGGCGGCGTCGCTGACCGGATTGGCATAGGCACCGACCACCCCGTGATCCACGTTCCAGGGGCCTCCCGCATTGCCCGTGACCGTCACCGCCGTCCAGCCGGAGATCGCGCGCATGGCGGCCTGCACCGCGGCACCGTCGGCATTGAAAGGGATGGGTGCGGTGGTCAATGACGTGGTGGGATTGGTGAGCGTGAAGGTGCCATCGTCGAGGAGCGGCGTGTCCGTGAGCACGTCGGGGAATGTCCATTTGGCACTGAGCGAAGCGGTGCCGGGGCGCACCGATTTGAAGGTCATGGCGGATCCGGCGGGGAGCAGGTTGGCGGCGTTGGCAATGGGCGTGGCATAGGCTCCCACGGTTATGTGGTCGACAGTCCAGGGGCCGCCGGCATTGCCAGTGACCGTCACCGATCCCCATCCGGAGACGAGACGCATGGCGGCTTGCACGGTTGAGGCGGAGGTGCCGGACGTGCCTGGAGTATAAGTGATGGCGGCAGTGGTGCCGCCGGTCGCCGGATTGGTGAGGGTGAAGGTGCCTCCGGAATAGGCTTCGTGCACGAAATTTCCCACACTGACTCCACCGCAGAAGACCTCGATGGAAGGCAGGTCTGAGCCGCCGCTGTTGAAAAGATCCCAGGCTATGGTGATGCCATTGGGCATGGTAAATCCTCCCTCACCGGAGCCATCCCCCGAGACGGGAATCGCACCGAAATTAAAAGACCAACCAGCTCCCGGAATGGCTGTGGCCGAAGAGCGAAAAACCTCCGCGTTGAAGAAGGCATCGAACCCCTGGACCTCGAGAGTGGAATCAATTAGTGGCATCCGCCAGGAGGCAGTGGAGGCTCCCAATGGTCCCAGCAACTGAAGGGCCTTGTTGTTGTTTGCCCAGTGGTAAATTTTCTGGTTGGACGGGGAACTGCTGCTCAGCTTCGAGGTGTCGCCTCCGTTCAGGACGACCGTGGTTCCGTTCACGATGGCCGTCCCACTGGGAAACGTGGCGGCGGAAAAATCCTGCGAGTAGCTTCCGGCGTCGGCGGCGAGGGGACGGAGGAGGCAGAGGATGGTCAAACAGAGGCCAAACGCAGGCTTCCGGAGGAAAGGGAGATTGCTCATAGGGAGGGGAAAGATGGGGGGGACCCAGAAATACCAATTTCCAGTGGAAATGGCAATGCTGCTGTGGGGGTATTTTTAGCGCACCTCGGCCATGGCCTCGCTCATCGCCTTCTTCGCGGCATCGAAGAGATCGTTGTGGAATCCGTCTGGGATCTCCCGGAGGTCGATCAAATCGGGCATTTCCTCCTTCATTTTCCGGCTCATGGCAACGGGGATGACTTCGTCCGCGGTGCCGTGGAAAATGATGAATTTGGCATCCGGGCCGGCCAACTCGTGGAGGCGGGCCTTGTTGTCGAAGCGATGCCAGAGCAGGAATCCGACGTTCACTCCAAGGACCTGACTGGTCATGTCCATGGTGCTGGTAAACGGGGCGATCAGGATGCCGCGGCGGATGCCGAATTCCCGGGCGGCGAGCAGTGTGCCCGCGCAGCCGAGGCTGTGGGCAAAGATGCGCATGCGGGGCTGGATTTCAGCGGCGGAGAAGCCCATTTTTTGGATGGCGGCCGGCACGGCGGCGAGCATGTTTTCGTGAATGCGGGAAGGATTCGGCGATCCCTCGCACCGGCCGTAGCCGGGGAAATCGATCATGAGAAAGGCATCGCGCGAGTCGCCGTTTTCCCACAGCCAATCCGCGAGTTCCAGAGCCAGCGCGGCATTGCCTCCGGCCACCAGCCAGAAGCGCTCCGGGGGCCCCTGCTGGCGCACTTTGCGTTGGAGGTAGGCCTGCTGCCGGCCGGCTGAGGTTTCATAGGGGATGATTTCCCCGCGGTATTTCCTCTGCCATTCCTCAATTTCACCCGAGGCATACGGACGGGGAAAATAAATGAAGCGGCCCTGGCATCCCGTGAGCAGAGTCAGGCCCCCGATGAGGACGCCCGCGACGATTCGCAGGAGTTTGCGGAGGAATTTGCGAAGGGCCTGCATGAATGGATTAGAAAGGAGCCAGGGTCCAGAATGAGGCATCGGAAATTTGGGTGCCGGGCCGCTGGCCGGTGAGATCGACAAACTGGCCGGCCCATTCGCTGATCGACTTGTCAACATGCCCGTAGGGACGGAAATCGCGAATGGAATAAAGGGTGAGCTTGTCCGACTCGTTGTCGGCGAACTGGTAGAGCAGACTGCCGCTGCGGCTGAGTCGGATTTTTGCCTCAATGGCAATGTTGCCGCTCGATTGGACCATGAGTCCCCCCACCGAGCCCAAGGGACCGAACATGAGTTTGGCGACAAATTTGGCGGCGTTGATTTTGGGCTGGGTGGGATTGAGTTCGATGAGGGCCATTTCCAGCGTCAGGGAATTCGGCGTGGGGGCGGTGACGAGGCGGTAGCGGGGAGCGGGGGAGTTGGCGAGGGCGACGGCGAATTCGTGGCGCAGTTTCGCGGCCATTTCCTGAGCGGCGGGGGAGCGTTGGGTGCCGAGGCGGTCATCGAACCGCACGGTGCCGATCCGCATGGGCCGCAGGAAATGGGTGGTGACCGGTGCGATGTATAATTCCCTGAGGGGCCGGGCCTGGGTGTGGGCTTGGCGATCGCTCGTCCGCCAGATGTATTGGAAGGCCGCGTCGCTGGGCTGGCGTTTGATTTCACTGCGATGCTCCATGAAGGGTGAAAGGCTGGCAGGCTTCGCCTTAACCATGGTGCGCACGCGCTGGCAGGAGGGAAGTGTGACGAGCGCAAGGAGGAGGATTGCCAGTCTGGTCATGGAGATGGGGATTGTTCCTACAAACTTTCGGAGAATCCGCCAAGCGAAAATGTGCGCACTGGGTTGCAACCCCATTTTGCGCTCTGGAAAAAGGATTCGCACAGTGGGGGCTTTCGGAGTATGGTTCCCCGACCAAGGATTTGCCTCAGCGCCTCCCTCCATGAAACGCATTTTCGCCCTGCCAATCTGCCTGATCTCCCTCGTCTTGCTGGATGCGGCGTCCGCCAAGCCGGACGAGGTGGCAACATTCACCTTGGAAACCCGTCAGGGTAAAAAATACGAACAGGCGCGGATTCTTGGCCATGAGGTGGATGGCATCCGCCTGATGCACCGCGAGGGAGTGGCCAGGGTCGCCTATGCGGACATGACCGAGGCACAGCGCAAGAAATTTGGCCAACCCCAGGCGCTGGAGTTGAAGCCCGCCGTGGTCAATGAAGGTCCAAATGCCGAATCGGTGGATCCCAGCCCCAAAAGCGTGAAGGAATCCTCTGAGGATCAGGCTGCGGCCGGCTTCCGGGTTTTTCGGGCACGCATTTTGGAATCAATCAAATCGATGGATTTCGACTATGCCGAGCAGGATGCACTCCTGCTGAAATGGATCGGCATTTACGAGGGTTATGGACGCAAGGAATGGGCGGAGATCCTCCGGGGGGACCGAACGTTGCTGCGCGAAAAGGAAGTGCAGCGGACGAAGATTGAAGCCGGCCGCAAGCCAGCCGAATTGGATGCCCAGACAGCACAGTTGCAGCAACAAATCGACTCATTGCGGGCTGCGGTGAGTCACAGCCGGACGCAATTGCAGACTAGTTCCTCCCTGCAGGTGGGCTCGTTGAACCAAACCACGACGTATCGAACCTACCCGAGCTACCGTTATTATCCCCACTACTCCTATTCCTACCCGTGTTATTATTACCGGCCTCCGATCTATATCCAGCCAAGCGTTTATTACCGTTCCTCCTACTGCCCGCCCCGAACCTCGACCACCTTACAGACTCCTGCGGCCTCGTTCCGGGGAGGGACGCTGAACGCGAACATGAACAGTCGCGGAGCGGGGAATTGACGGAGGGGAAGTTGTGCCGGGTCGTCCTCACAGGCATGGAGATGAAGGTGAAATAGAAGCTTTCCGCGCGGGTTGCTTCGTGCTTCAATGGAATGGATAGCATGGATAGCAAACCCGAGACCCTGCCGCCGCCCCAAACTCCGGAACCGCCGCCCAGGCTCCGTGGGGTGCCTTTTTTGGCATGGTTGCATCGGCTGGTCATGCTGCTGTTCCTGGCAGGTGTTGGCGTTGTACTGATGCGGGTGGGGGATCGGCAGCGGGATGGGCTGGGAGCGGATCCAAATCAAATGGAACCGCAGTCCCTTCGGGCCATCTGGAAAACGAAGCCCCAGCATGAGCGCCCCTGGCAGGCCGCTACCACCGGATGGTATCAGGCCAGGGCTCCGTACGCAACGTGGTATGGTGTGGCCCCTTTGTGGCCCTGGCTGATGTCATTCGGCGGGCCGCCGAGTGACAGCGAATCAGGAGGGCAGGGACTGAAGAAAGCTACGGAGAGTCTCGCGCCCTACCCCCTGAATTGGGAGGGCGGAACGATCATGAGAGTCTGTGAAATCAACAAGTGGCTCACACTGGCATTCCTGGCGCTGCTGGTGTTTGGGGTGGGCAGGCAATGGAGTTTGCTGGGCACGATCAATTTGCTGCTCGTGCTGGGTTGGATGGTGTTCCGGCCCCTGCAGGCGAGGGCCACGCCGGAAACTTTATCGATGATCCTCCTCCTGCTGACGGTTCTGGCAGCGGTGAGATTGTTGCAGAAAAATACGGCCTGGCGGCACGTGCATTTTGGAGTCCTCGCCGGACTGGCTTATCTGACGGATGTGTCCATCGTGCCGTTGCTGGCAGCCTGGTTGGTTGTGACGACGGTGCGGTTTCTGCTGGGGCTGCTGGATAAGTCCCCGGAGGGCTCGTGGACGTGCCGGGGGCATTTTATCGGGATGCAGGCGCTGGTCTTTGCGTTTCTGGCCGTCACGGTGCCCAACCTCCGCTTTCATCACGTTCAGGATGGCAGGGCCCTGTCTCCGGTGTTCAGTCACTATTTGAACAGCGTTCCGCAAAGCACGCAGGAACTGCATTCGCAAACCAGGCAAAGCCTGCTGACGCTGGTGAAATCAAATGCGGCGGAAATTCCGTCGGCTGCGGTGCAACCATCGCGGTTGCTCATCCTCGCCGGTTTGCTGGGGTTGCTGCTCATCGCGGTGGCCCATGCAGCAAGCGGAGGGGCGTCTTCCCGGCTACCGGGGGTGTCGATTTTCCCGGAATCGCGCACGGTATTTTATTTCATTTTGCTCGCGGGGCTTTTTTTAGCCGCTCTGGCGAGACCGGGTGAGGTTCTGTGGCAGGTCTTCGGCCTCGGCACTCTCGTGCTCACCATGAGCGCGGAGGCGCTGCATGGATGGGCTGGGCGGAGGGGTGTGGATGGCGGCGCCTATCGGATCGTGTTCACAGGCTTGCAATTGGTGCTGACCGTGCATCTGATGATTTGCATGTTCCAATATTTCCGTGCACTGCCCACGCCCTCATGAATCTTACCACGCCCCCCCTCACCGACCCCACGCCGCTGCTTCGTATCCGCGATTGTCTCTACGGGGATGACATGCTGGTGGCGGGGCTGGTATGGCTGGATTTTTTCACATGGCTGAATGGGAATCCGGGGGTCACGCTCAGGTCAGTTGGGGCGCATTTCGGACTGCAGCCCAGAGGAGCGGATGTCATGCTCACGTATTTCAAGGCGCGGCAGTTGGTGGAGGAAGTGGAGGGGGGCCTGAGGTTGACGCCGATGGCGCGCGAACATTTCGTAGCGCAATCGCCTTGGTTCCTGGGACCGTATTTCGCTTCGCTGAAAGATCGTCCCATAGCCAAGGACCTGCTGGAAGTGATGCGCACTGACCGGCCGGCGAACTGGGGCAGCCAGCAGGAAATCGATGACTGGCATGCGTCCATGGAAACGGAATCATTTGCCACCCAGTTCACGGCGGCGATGGATTGCCGGGGGATTTATCTTGCGCAGGTTCTGGCGAAGGCGCTGGATTTTTCGGGACACCGGCACCTGCTGGATATCGGCGGGGGCTCCGCAATCTATGCGTGTTCGCTGGTGGCGCATCATCCGCACCTGAGGGGCACGGTCATGGAAAAGCCGCCGGTGGATGGCATCGCGATGCGGGCGATTGAACAGCGCGGGTTTTCGGATCGCATTGGCGTGGTGGCGGGCGACATGTTTGCAAATGAAATTCCATCGCAGGCTGACGCGCACCTTTTCTCGAACGTGCTGCACGACTGGGCCGAGGCGGAAGTCCGGATGCTGTTGCAGCGCTCGCATGCCGCTCTGCCAGCGGGCGGAATGCTGATCGTGCACGATGCCTTTTTGAATACCGCGAAGGATGGCCCGCTGCATGTGGCGGAATATTCCGTCATGCTCATGCACGCGACACAGGGGCGCTGTTATAGCAGCCGTGAGATCGGCGACTGGGCGCAAGCCTGTGGATTCCACAGCATTTCCTACCGCGATACCGCGGCGGCGCGCGGGGTGCTGACTGCTTTGAAATAAACCCATGTCCGCCACCATTCAGAGCGATCTTGAATCCCTGCTTTCCGCTGCGCAGGTTTCCACTGCGGTGTCTGTGCTCGAGCAGCACAGCAGCGACAAATGGTTTGCCTCCGCGACTCCTGACATTGTGGTTTTCCCCCAAACCACGGTTGAAGTCAGCGCTGTGATGGCTTATGCGAGCCGGCATCACTTGCCGGTCACGGCACGGGGCAGCGGCGTGGGCTATGTGGGTGGGTGCGTTCCCCAGAAAGGGGGGATTGTGCTTTCACTGGCAAGGATGACGGCGATCAAGGAAATCAATTTTGCCGATGGCATCGCCATCGTGGAACCCGGTGTAATCACCGGGGACCTTCAGGCGGCGGTGGCGGCGCAAAACTGGTTTTATCCGCCGGACCCCGCCAGCCTCAAGGAATGCAGTCTGGGCGGAAATGTAGCCACCAATGCCGGTGGCCCGCGCTGCCTGAAATACGGAGTGACGCGGCATTACGTGCTGGGATTGGAAGTGGTGCTGATGGACGGACGCGTGTTGCGGACCGGTGGTCGCTGTCATAAAAACGTAACCGGCTTTGATCTGATCGGATTGTTTGTCGGATCCGAGGGCATGCTGGGAGTTGTCACGGAAATGACCCTGCGCCTGATTCCGCATCCGCCCTGCCGACAGATGCTCAGCATCGGATTTGCGCATTTCCGGGAAGCAGCCGCAGCAGTCCAGAGCATTCTGGGGGCTGGTTTCCTCCCCTCCGCGCTGGAGATTTCCGACAGATTTACTTTGAAAGCAGCGCGTGCGTATCTGGGTGATGCGGCGGAGGTGCCTGATGGGGAGGCGCATGTGCTGGTGGAAATTGATGGTCAACCGGGAGCCGTGCGGGAGGATTTGCTGGCCCTCACGGCGCTGGTGCAATCGCTGGGGCCGACCTCGCTCTCCGCAGCCACCAGCCCTGAGCAGTGTGCGGCTTTGTGGAATTTGCGACGGGAATTTTCCTATTCCCTGCGCGCCACGGGTTTGGTGAAACTCAACGAGGATATCGTGGTGCCGCGTGGTCGATTGGTGGATTTGGTTGAGTTCTGCGAGGGCTTGCAACGGGAGTGCGGATTTCCCATCGCCTGTTTCGGTCATGCCGGTGATGGCAATATCCATGTCAACATCATGGTTCCGGACATGGAGACTGCGGAGCACCGCCAGCGGGCGGAAGCGGCGTTGGATGCGTTGTTCAAGCAGGTTCTCGACTGGCAGGGTGTCATCACGGGCGAGCATGGGATTGGTCTTGCGAAAAAGCGCTGGTTCTCCCAGGCGACCAGTGAAGTTTCCCGGCAGGTGCATGCGGCGATCCGCCAGGCGCTGGATCCGGAGCACCTGCTCAATCCGGGAAAATTTCTCGATCCTTAAAAGATTGATTAAATTTTCAGATTTGCCATGCTTGGTCATTTAATTTATGGAAGCCAGTGAATGGAAAATTATCGCCTGCCCGCACTGCACCAATTTGGTGAAAGTAGCCGGGCATTTGGTGTCTTCGAAGCTGGCTTGTCCAACGTGCAAGCAGGCCATCATAAATCCCGCATCACCTCCGCGCACCGTGCCGGCCGGGCCCAAGCCATCTATCCCTACGTCCCGGGCGTTTGATCCCACGCCGGTGAGGTTGCGTGGATCCAATCGTGAGGACTGGGAATCCAGAGCCCCCGAACTGCGCGAAATTGATTTTAAGGACCGTCTGGCCAAGACCACCGATCACGACGGATCGCAGCAACTCGTCACCCCGATTCGCCGGCGTCGCAATTTCGCCAAGGATGCGCATGGGACCGCTTGGGAAGGGGATAGACGTCAGCGCAGGCGCCATGGTCTGAGATGGAAAATGATCAGGCGGTTTTTTTCGAGATTCGGCTGGTTGGTCTCCGTGATGATTCTGGCGCTTACTGGCATCATTTATCGGTATCGTAATATTTATTCTGATCAGTATCATTCCAACTACGTCCAGACCCCCGCTCCAGCCCCGGAGTCTTTGGAGGAGAGGGAGCGGAATCTGGAACGGCAGGCATCCATTACCATCCTGCAGGAAATCCGGCCGGTGCTGGACAGATGGTTCGCCGCAAAATCCCCCGCTGATCTCCGCCCACTGGTCCGTGATCCGGAGCGGGTGATTCCGTTGATGGAGGCCTACTATGTCGAACAGCAGCCTTTCGCGCCTTTGGAAATCCTAGGCAGGCTGGAACCGGAGAACCTGTTTCCATTCAAGCAATTCGTGGTCCTGAGTCTGGAGAAACGCGATTTTAGCCAGTTCCATGTGACGCTGGAAAAAGGGACCGATGGCTACCGGGTGGATTGGGAAAGCTTTGTGGGCTATGGCGAAATGCCGGTGGGCACCTTCCGCATGAAGAAGCCAACGGCCCCGGTGCTGATGCGGTTCGACCTTGAGCTTGTGGGTTACTACAACCTCGATTTTCAAGACAGGGAGCACTCCCACCAAAGCTACCAGTTGAACCCGGTGGACGGCAGTCCGCCGCTCTATGGTTACGTGGTGCGAAACAGCCCGGCACACGATAAAATCAAGGCGGCTTTGCTCCGGGTCTCCAATACACCTTGTGTCCTCAAAATCCGCTATCCGGAAAATTCGACTCAGGAAAACCAAGTGGAGATTTCAGAGTTCGTGCAGAAAGGCTATGTCATCCGCGGCGAGGACCTGCCGCCACCGCCATCGATACCGGACAAATCTTTCGGAGCACCAGGGGTGCCGTCTAAATGAGGAACCCCTCCTTCAAACGATCCTCCGAGTCGATGAAGAACGAATGGATGCCGGTGAGTTGGGCCGATCCCTGAATCTCGGTGATAATCGCTGGATAGTCCCCTAGGGCAAGGCCCTCGCGGACGGTCTTGCCAGTGAGGGTTCCCCCGAGGATGCCCTCCGCGATCCATGGTTGTCCCATGTCCACCTCGTGACGAGCGTGCATGAGCGCAAGTCGACCGCTTAGCGCTGTGCCCGAGGGACTGCGATCCAGGGAACCGTCGGTAAATACACAGACCTGCCGGATGTTTGCCACGACATCCCGCCGGCGGGGAATTTCCTCTGAAAAGATCACGCCGGAAAGAATGCTCAATGCAGGGTGGACCGGGTGGGAAATCTGACAGCGGGACTCCAGGGCCGAGGCAATGGTGGCTCCCAGAGCGGCGATTTCATTCATGTTCTCCGGGGTCAGGGCGATGTTCAATTTGCGGGCATCGACGTAAGCGTAAAACTCTCCGCCGTAGGCCAAGTCATAAGTGACCCGGCCCACTTCCGGAACGATGATTTCCTGCATTTGTGCGACCACGAAGGAAGGGACATTTTCAAAATACACTCGGCGCACCCGGCTTTCCTCAATGCTGGCATACGCCCGGATGAGGCCGGCCGGAGTGTCGAACTTCACGAGCGTCTCAGGCGATTTGGCGGAGACAATCCCAGCCTCGATGCACAGCGTGGCCGCCGCGATCACACCATGGGCACTCATGGGACATACCCCGCTGCGGTGCAGAAACAGGGACCCAAAATCCGAATCCACCCGCTGCGGGGGAGTCAGCAGGCAGGCGTACATGTCCGCATGACCCCTTGGCTCCAACAGCAGCGATCCCCGCAAATGGTCCAGGTGAGCCATCGCATAACTGCATTTCTCGATCATCGTCACGCCTCGCGGGGCCGGATATCCGCGCACGATCAGACGCAGCGGCTGACCGCACACATGGGCATCGATAGCCTCAATCTTGAGTCCATGCGAAGGAAGTGTCCACTGGTGCCAATGGGATGGGGGAATGACCGGATCGTCCACGAAATGAAAAAGCTGAGTCTTACCAAGAATTCCCCTTCTGCCAAAGCTAAATGGGTCCGCGTCCCAAAAAAGTTTCCAAGTCCCCCATGCCCCGTTTCCTCCAATCGCATGACAAATCCCCGGGCGGTGTCACAATGGGTCATGCCCGATCTCCCCGATCTCGCCCAATCCCTGGGTTTGGAAACCTGCCAGCGCCACATTTTTCTCTGCGCGGATGCGTCGGAGCCTCTCTGCTGCGGGCGGGCGGAAGGATTGGCAGCGTGGGAATTCTTGAAACGCCGGCTCAAGGAAATGGGCTTGGCGGGAGCCCGGCCCCTGGTCCTGCGAAGCAAGGCGAACTGCCTGCGGGTCTGCCAGAACGGGCCGATTGCGGTGGTCTATCCAGAGGGAACGTGGTATCACTCCTGCACGCCCGCAGTGTTGGAGGAGATCATTCAGAATCACTTGCTGCGGGGGCAGATCGTTCCAGAGTATGTCTTCGCCCAACATCCAACCTTTCCCAAATCATGAAAGTCTGTGCCCATTCCATGACCACTCCCATGGGGGAATTCTCCTTCGCGGTTAATGACCAGGGTGCGGTGATCGCCACGGCGTTTGGTGATCTTGAAGCGCTCCAGTCCCGTTGTGATGATGCCGTGGAATTCACCTCCGACCCCGCGCGCACCGCTGCCGCGGCCGGAGAAATTTCCGATTACCTCGAGGGCAGGGTCACGCATTTCCGCACACCGGTTGCTCCGAAGGGAACGGCATTTCAGCAGCGTGTCTGGCAGGCGCTGCTCGCCATTCCCTATGGGGAAACGCGGACGTATGGCATGATCGCCGAGGAATTAAAAACCGGCATGCGGGCCGTCGGCGGAGCGTGCGGTGCCAATCCTGTGGCATTGATCGTCCCCTGCCACCGGGTGGTGGGCAAACGCGGACATCTTACGGGCTTCGCCTTTGGAATCGATACCAAACACCGGCTTTTGGAATTGGAAGGTGCCGCTTAGTGGGGGCGCTGGTATCGTGAGGGGCGGCAGAATTTGACCTTGTCGTTTGGTTGGGACGCGTAGGTTGGCGGCATGATTACATTTCTTAAAGGGATCCTGGCCGAGAGCCTGCCGGACCGCGCGATTATTGATGTGGCGGGGGTCGGCTATGAATGCTCGATCCCCACCTCCACATTTGATGCTCTGCCTGAGGAGGGGCAGAAAGTGCACCTGCTGACGCATCATCACGTCCGCGAGCAGGAACAGGCGCTGTTTGGCTTCGCGACGACGGAGGAGAGGGATTTGTTCAGGTTGTTGATCGATCGCGTTTCCGGAATCGGGCCCAAGATGGGGCTGGCGGTGTTGAGCGGGATGAAGGTGGCGGATTTCAAAAACTTTGTCGTCAATGCGGACGTCACGGCGCTTTCGAAAATCAAAGGAGTGGGGCGCAAAACCGCCGAACGCATCGTCGTGGAACTCAAGGACAAAGTCGGAGTCACTGCGGCCTGGCAGGAGGCGCGGCAGCGTCCGTCGCTGCCGAAGGGACAGGTGCTCGCGAACGATGTGATCCTGGCGCTCATCAATCTGGGTTACAAGCAGGTGGAGGCTCAAAAGGCCGTCAAGCTGGCCTTGGAAGCCCTGCCCGCAGGGAGCGAAGCCGAGCCGTCCACCCTTCTGCGCACGGCTCTGCGCAGCCTGACTCTTTAACAACAGATGTCAGCCACTCCTCAACCGGTGATCCCTTCCGGCGGCTTGTTCGCTGGAAAATCATGGCTCTCATCCCCGGAGCCATTTCCACTGAGCCCTGCGGAAATCGAACAGATTCGTCGTCTGGGGCATCGGCTGCAGTTGTTTCTGTCCACGGCGAATGCGATTTATTTCCGCAGCCTTGCAGGAAAACTCCCGGGCTGGATCGCCGCTTATGCCGATGCCGGAAAACCCGAGGAATTACTGGAAGCAGCCAGGGCCAAAGCCAATCGCGAGGCACTGCCGCAGGTGATTCGTCCCGACCTGATTCTAACGGATGAGGGTTTTAGCCTGACGGAAATTGACAGTGTGCCCGGGGGGATCGGTCTGACTGCCTGGCTGAACGAAATTTATGCCTCGTGGGACGTCGTCGGTGGAGCCACGGGCATGATCGAGGGTTTTCAGAGCCTGTTTCCGCAGGGTGCGGACATTGTGATTTCGGAGGAATCCGGGGATTACCGGCCGGAGATGGAGTGGTTGTGTGGCAGGTTGAAGGGCGATTTTCGCATCGAATCCGCTGAGAATTATCAGCCGGGTGATCGTGATGTTTACCGGTTTTTCGAATTGTTCGACCTGCCGCAGATCAAGCACTGGCGGGAACTAGCCGGCGTGCGCGTCAATCCCCCTCTGAAGCCGTGGCTGGAGGAAAAGCTCTGGCTGGCGCTGTTTTGGAGTCGTCCGCTGCGGGAATTGTGGCGCAGGGAACTGCGGGAGAACCATCGTGATGCTCTGGAGAAGATCATTCCCCGCAGTTGGATCGTGGATCCTGCACCGTTGCCGCATCACGCGGTGATTCCGAAGCTGGAAATCTCGTCGTGGACTGAACTTGGTGATTTCACCCAAAAGCAACGCGAACTCGTGCTCAAACTGAGTGGATTCTCGGAACGAGCCTGGGGCAGCCGCAGTGTGGTGATCGGGCACGATGTCTCACAAGAACAGTGGCGCAAATCGGTGAATGATGCCATGGACTCCTTTTCCAACCATCCTTATGTCCTCCAGGAATTTCACAAAGGGAAGCTGGTCCGCCATCCGTTCTATGACCGCCAAACCGGCGAAATCAAACAGATGGAGGGCCGCGTGCGCCTCTGCCCGTATTTCTTCACGCCTTCCGGCAGCAGGGAAATCCAACTCGGCGGAATCCTTGCGACGATCTGCCCAGCGGACAAAAAGATCATTCACGGAATGGAGGATGCCATCATCGTGCCCTGTCGAATCGCCGCAGGAGATTAAACAATCGCCATCCCCAAGCGTAGAGGGCGACGTCAGGAGGCCCCTCCCCCCCGCCGAATCCACCCCTCCCAGGGTGATTCCCCCCGCCCCAGCCTCCCGCCGTCCTGTCCGCCAGCCTCTCCCCCCATTGCCAACACCTTCGGGGCAATGGCCCGGTGCCTGGTGGCTGGCGCTTCCCGGAGCATTGATTCTGCTCAGCATGGTCGTGTATGCCATTCGGGAAATGAGTTTTCAACGCCTGGCGCTTGCCTCGGCAGAGGCGCAGCTTGCGGTGGCGAAGCAGGAACATGACGACCTGGAAGCCCATCGGACTCAACTGGGAGTCTGGCAGCAGCAATTGGAAATCCAGAAGCTGGAAACCCGGCAGCTTCAATCCAGGCTGGTTAATGCAGTGGCGGAACTCCAGGGGGTGAAGGAAAAGTCATCCGCCCGGGAGCAGGAACTTGAGCAACTGGTGGCGTTTCTCAAGGCGGAGATTGAAGCATCTGAGTTGCAGATGAAACAACTTCAGCAATCCCTCGGTGTGAAGCCCGTGATTCGGCGTGCCCTGCCCTAGTCAGGCGGAATTTGAAAGCCGGGTTGCCCGAGGATGCCAGTCCTGCCGCATGCGCGGAGTTGTGAGGATTTTCTGTGCACGAACGATTCAGGAAAGGACAGTGCGAGCCATGAAAATTAGCATTTCCGTTTCCCTGGTTCTTTCCTTTCTGATTCATGCCCACGGCGCCGACTGGCCGCAATGGCGCGGGCCACAAGGGACGGGCAGGGTGCCGGAGGCGGACATTCTGACGAGTTTTCCGGATGACCCCAAGTCAACGTGGCATTTCCCCATTGGCGATGGTTTTGCCTCGCCGGTGGTAAGTGGAGGGAGGGTGTTTTATTTGGACAACCAGGACAAGCAGGAGATCGCGCATGCTGTGGACGCCGCCACGGGAAAGGAAATTTGGAAGGAGCCGGTGTTTGAATCTCATCAGGATGGATTTGGAATCGGTCCGCGCACCACTCCGTTGGTGGATGGGGATCGGGTGTATTTTCAGTCCGCCAAGGGGGAGTTTCACTGCCGAAATGCCAGTGATGGGAAAATGCTCTGGAGGACAAATTTCGTTGAGGACTTTGGGGCGATTTACATTGGCGAGAAAGGCGATGCAGCGGGAGCCAGCCGCCATGGAGCCACGGCGACGCCGATGATTTACAAGGATACGATCATCGTTCAGGTCGGCAGCGCCAAGGGGGCGAGCATTGTGGCATTTAACAAGCTGGATGGAAAAGTCGTCTGGAAATCACAGAACGATCAAACGGCCTATGCTTCGCCCATCATCACCGAAATGGGAGGAGCAACGCAGTACGTAGCCTTCACCTGCGAGGGATTGATCAGCCTGGAACCGGCAACGGGCGCCCTGCTATGGCGGCAGCCGATGACCACGCGGATGGGGCGGCACGTGACCACTCCTGTTGTGATTGGCGATCTGGTGGTGGTTGCGTCCCATCAGTTGGGGTTGGTTGGGACCAGAGTTTCCAAAGAAGGTGAAGCCTGGGTGGCGAAGGAAGCATGGGTGAACAAGAAAATTCTCATGAACTTCTCCAGTCCGGTCGTGGTGGGAGAGCATCTCTACGGCCTTGGGTCGAACAAGGATCTGATCTGCGTCGATCCCAAAACCGGCGAGCCCACGTGGAACCAGACCGGAGTCGTGAACACCTCCGCGGAACAAGCTGAAGCCGCCTTTCTAATCATGGGTGAAAATATTGCAACCCTGACGGATGGCGGTGAGTTGGTGCTCTTTGCTGCTGATTCCAAGGATTACAAGGAAATCAGCCGCATCCAGGTGTGTGGCAAGACCTGGTGCAATCCGGCCTACGCCGACGGGAAGCTATACCTGCGCGATACCAAGGAACTGCGAAGAGTTGAATTGAAGTAGGCCTGACGGCAAACCTAGCCGATCAGGAAATGATCTCCTTCGCCACTGTGCCCTTGGTGTCCGTGAGGCGGAAATCGCGTCCGGCGTAGGGGAAGGACAGTTTTTCGTGATCCAGACCCAGCAGCGCCAGAACAGTGGCGTGCCAGTCGTGGATGGGCATGGGTTTTTCCACGGCCTCGTAGCCGTAGTCGTCGGTCGAGCCATAACTGAAGCCGCCTTTGACTCCGCCGCCCGCCATCCACATGGTGAAGCCCTTGTTGTTGTGGTCGCGGCCGTTGCCCGCCTGGGCGTGGGGGGTGCGGCCAAACTCTCCGCCCCAGATGACCAGCGTGTCCTTGAGTAGGCCGCGTTGATTGAGATCGGTGAGCAGGCCTGCGATGGGCTGGTCGATGGCGCCGCAGTTGGTGCGCATGGCGTTGTCGAGGTTGAAATGGTGATCCCAATTTCCGTGGCCGATTTCCACGAAGCGCACGCCGGCCTCGACCATGCGACGGGCCATGAGACATTTGCGGCCGAAGTCGGCGGTGGCGGCGGTATCGATGCCGTAGAGTTTTTTGGTGGCATCGGATTCCTTGTCGGTATCGATGACGAGCGGCATCTGGCTCTGCATTTTAAAGGCCAGTTCGTAACTCTGGATCACGCCCTCCACCTCAGGATTCACGCCATCCTTGTGGAGTTTCTGCTGGTTGAGATTTTGAATGAAATCCAACTCCGTGCGCTGCGCCTGAGCATTCATGGTTGGCTCAAGATTGCTCAACTGGGCACCTTCGATGGGGCGGTTGTCGGAGCCGATGCGGGTGCCCTGGTAGATGGCGGGAAGAAAGGAACTGCCGTAGTTTTGAGCTCCGCCGAATCCATTGGACGGGGTGATGGTGACGAATCCCGGAAGGTTTTCATTGGTGGTGCCCAGACCATAGAGAGACCAGGCACCGAGGGACGGCCGCACGAATTGTGAACTGCCAGTGTGCATGTTGATCACCGCCTGCGGATGCGCAGGGAGGTTCGTCTGCATGGAGCGGAGGAGGCAAAGTTCGTCCGCATGGGCCGCCAGTTTCGGGAAGAGTTCGCTGAGCCAGAGTCCGCTTTTGCCGTGTTGTTTAAATTCCCAGGGTGAACCCAGCAGCTTGGTTCCCGGGCGTTTTCCCACCTTGCCATTGTCGGCGGTGAGCATTGGTTTGTAGTCGAACGTATCCACATGCGATGGACCGCCGCGCATGCAGAGGAAGATGACGCGTTTGGCCTTGGCGGGGAAGTGCGTGGGTTTGGGAGCCAGCGGTCCGGTGGCGGCGCGGGCCACCAGGTCGGAAAATGCCAGCCAGCCGAAGCCGCAGGAGAGATTCTTCAGCAGTGCCCGCCGGGTCAGCAGCGAGGTGATGTGGCCACAGGTATTCATGGTGAGAGGTGGTTAGTTGAGTTGACGAAATTCAGCGCTTCCGAAGAGGGCGCGACAGAAGCTGGTGTAGGCGGCCTGGATAGCCGCGGGATCCTTGATGCCCTGGCTTTGGTCGGAGGCACCGTCCCATTTGGATGGGAAGCGATTGAAAAACGCCTGCGCGGCCGTCATTTCGTCGGGCGTCGGCCAGCGGCTAAAACACAGGGCGTAGGCCCAGCGGACGCGCTCGGGAAGCTGGTCACCCCATCCGGCATTTTTGCTGCTGGGGGGAATGGCTTTGAGCAATTTCTTGGCAAACAACTCCGACTGCTCCGCGACGAATTCGCTGTTCATCAGGAATAGTGCCTGGGTGGGAGTGTTGGTGCTTTCACGGCGACCTGTCACCAGCGTGCCATCCGGTGCATCGAACAGATCCAGCACCGTGGGCAGCAAATCCCGGACGGTGGGAAGATAGATCGATCGGAAATTCCCCTCCGGTTCCGTGAATCCCTTTTCCCCAATGGACCTGCGGCGGGGTCCACCGATGGGGCCATCCCCTGCGAAGGCCACGGACGATCCCACGGGAGGACGCAGATCGAGCGTGCTGCTGACGGCGAGCATGGCATCGCGAATGCACTCTGCATCCATTCTCCGGGGGTTCATGCGCCAGCACGCGGCATTTTCAGGATCGTTGTGAAAGTTGGCGGGATCGTATCTCGAACTCAGACCGTAGGTGTGGCTCAGGACCAATTCACGGACGAGCGATTTAACACTCCAGTTGAGATCCTTTTGAAAATGCAGCGCCAGATAGTCCAGCAGCGCCAGATTCGAAGGCTCGTTGCCCGTGGTTCCGAAATTATCCACGCTGGTCACCAAGCCCTTGCCGAAGACCCAATGCCAGGCGCGGTTGACGATGACGCGGGCGGTCAGAGGATTGCCGGGTGAGGTGATCCATTGCGCGAGTTCCAATCGCCCGCTGGTCTTGTCCCTGATGACCGGCACATCTCCCTTGCTCAGCACACTGACGAATCCACGGGGGACGCGTTCGCCGGGTTTGTCGGCGTCGCCACGGATATAGAGCGGACTGTTGGAGATTTGCGAAAACTGGGCGGGGCGCCCGAACCGTTCCTGAATCCGGCGTTTGATGAAATCACCCACATCATCGCCCAGCTTGCGGTCGGCGGGCTGGTCCTGCACGCCCATGCTCAGACTCTTGGCCGCGCCGGATTCGGTGATGCCGGCCAGGGCCGTTTCCAATTGGCCGATGCGGGAGATGACGAAAAGTCTGCGTTGTTGATCCTGGGGGGTGACACTGCCTTCGTTGCGTTTCTTCAGACGATCGGCGATGAAGGAATCGCGTTCCTTCTTGAGTTTTTCCAACTCGGACATTTGCGTCTGACGCTCTGCCGGTGAAATGGCCTTGGCGACGATGGGGAGTCCGGCATCGGCGGGCAGTTCGATGAGTTCGCTGCCGTGTCGCGACTGGATGGAATTGGCGGTGCCATAGCGAGTGTCGGTGCTGAGAAAAATGCCGGCGAGCGCGTAATATTCACGCTGGGGAATGGGATCAAACTTATGATCATGGCAGCGCGCACAGGCAATGGTGGTGGCCAGAAAGGCCTGGGAGAGGGTATCAATCTGCTCGTCCGCCAGATCCAGGGCGAACTGGCGCGGGTTCTGTTCGTTGAGCGATTTGGAACCGATGGCGAGGAAACCGGTCGCAATGGTTTGAGAGGCTTTCTGAGCGGAGTCTTTGGCGGGCAGCAGGTCTCCGGCGATTTGTTCGATAACAAAGGTGTTGAATGGTTTGTCGGCGTTGAAGGCGGCGATGACATAATCGCGATACCGCCAGGCATGGGGGAAGGCGGTGTTCACATCCTTGCCGGTGGATTCCGCGAAACGCGCCACATCCAGCCAGTGGCGGCCCCAGCGCTCGCCGTATTGCGGGGAGTCCAGCAGCTTGTCCACGATTTCGCTGCGGGCCTTGGCGGCATCGGTCTGCCAGGCTTTGACGAAATCGATCACCTCCTGAGGCCGGGGAGGCAGGCCGATGATATCGAAATAAGCTCGGCGGATCCAGGTCGCGGCATCGGCATCGGCCACGGGTTTCAACTCCTGCTTTTCAAAGTTCGCCGAGACAAAGGCATCAAGCGGTTTCCAAGTCCAGGCGGGATCCTTGACGTCCGGAACGGCTTGAGGCTGGGGAAGCTGCCAGGACCACCACTTGGTGGCTTCGCCATAATCGCTCCACGATTTTTGGGAGGCTACCTCTGGTGATCCATCGGAGGGTTTGTCACGCGGATCGGGCGCACCCATTTTGATCCAGGATTCGAAATCGGCGATCACGGCATCGGGTAGTTTTCCTCCGGATTTTTTGGGTGGCATGGCGGTGTCTGGATCGCCGTAACGGATGGCCTCCATGAGCAGGCTGCCCTCCGCATCGCCTGGGATCATTGCGGGACCGCTTTCACCGCCACGCCGCATGGCATCGCGGCTGTCCAGTCGCAGGCCGGCCTTGGGCGAGCCTTCAGAGCCGTGGCACTTGGAGCATTTCTCCACAAGGACGGGACGGATTTTCTTTTCGAAGAAATTGAGCTGTTCAGTCGTCGGGGGCGACTCAGCGCCGCTGGCGCAGGGCATCCAGGCTCCGAGCACCAATGCGGCGGCGGCGATTTTGTGGACGAAAAGCGGAGTGTTCATGGCGTTGTTTCCATAAACTCCGCGGAGTCAAAAAAGATGCAAACATTTCACAATTCCGTGACCCGAACCTGCATGAACCGGTGTCCTGAAGCAGTGATCGGCTGAAGGTCCCTGATGGTGACGAAAGTCCGGTCCGGGAGGTCGGTGGCAGTGACGACCTGGGTGTGGGCGAATCCTTGAGAGGTCGACCACACGTCGGACCAAGGCCCTGTGAGATTCGACGCGGCCTGCACGGTGTAGGTGAGGGCGGGGGCAAATTTTCTCACCGGAAAGGTCAGAGTCATTTCCGGAACGGAGGTCCTGCCAAATGCGGGAGCGGAGTCGGCGATGGTGGGATTGGCGAGGAAGGTGTATTCCAGGAAATTGTTGAGCGGATCGCCGTCCGGATTCTGGCTGGAAGCAGACTGGCCGCCGGGAAAGTCGGTGCGTGCCGCCCAGGAGGCATATGTGTCGGAGAGTTGAACATTGAACGTCTGCGACGCACTCAGATTGTCCAGATTGGTGGCCGTGATCGTGATGCTCGTCTGGCCTCCCGAGAGGCCGGTGAGGTGGAGCTGACCGTTGAGAATTGCTGCTGTGGCGACGGATGGATTGGTGTTGGCGGTGATGGAATGATTGAGGGTGGGGATGGGTGCGACGGTGGTCATTTTTATAAATGTAGCCGGGTCCATGATGTCAGGTGCGGCGGGTGCATCCACGGGAAAGCTGTCGAAAGACGTTTGCGTGGATTCGATGATGGAGACAGTGTAGGTCCGTTCTGGAAGGGCGTTAATGGCATCGACCACGGTCATGCCGTTGCCGGCGACGCGACCGAACACGGTGAAACCTCCGTTCTGGGCGTCCAGAATGCTCCGGTTGTCCTGCATGCTGATGAAAAATTGGTTGGTGGCACTGTCAGGGTTGCCGCCCAGTTTGGCCATGCTGAGGGTGCCCCGGGTATTGGGGATGCCGGGTTCGTTGATGACGGGGCTGTCCTTGGGGACGGCGGTGAAGTTGTTTCCAGTGCCAGTGCTGCGAAACGCCCCGCCCTGCAGGACGAAATTTTGCGGGGCCCTGTGGAAGACAACGTTGGTGTAATCCCCCCGGTTCACATAATTCATGAAATTTGTGACCGTGGCGGGGGTGGCCCCGTTGTAGAGGATCACATCAATGTCGCCCTTGGTGGTTGCGATGCGGACCCCGGATTCGGCGCTTGGATCTGTGAAGGTTCCGGCGAGCGGCGTATCCCGCGACGCACCAACGAGCGCTGTCCAGTCCGGAATTGTCGACCCAACGAGCGGCGCACCAATGGCCGGATAGATTCGCAGCGTAAAGCTTTGGGTGATTTGCCAACCGTTGTCGTAGGTTAACGTGAAGACCATGGGATAACTCCCGGCTGGCGGGCAGACTCCACTGAGCTCGCCGGTTTCACCATTTAATTCCAAACTGGAGGGCTTTCCGGTGAGGATGCGGGACGCAACCGCATAACCTCCGGTGTTGGTGAAAGTGTGATTGAAGGCGGCTCCGGGAGTGCCGAAAAGTTGCGGCAGACTGCTGGTGATGGATGCAGTTTTAATGGAGAAGTTTTGCGTTTGGGACCAGCCATTGGCGAAGTTGACCGTGTAGGCCAGGGTGTAATCTCCCGGTGGTGGATAGGTTCCGGTGAGCGAACCTGCGCTGCTGGTGAAACTTAAACTTGCCGGAACGCTGGTAAGGCTGCGGGAGGTGACAGGAGACCCTGCAGTGTTCGTGAAGGTATGACTGAACGGAGTTCCAGGCGTTCCGGAGGTGGTGGCAGCACTGGTGATGACATCCTTGGTAACCGCTGTGACCGTAGGGTTCGAGGGAGTGGAAAAGAATACGTCATTCAACACCCCTCCCGCGCTCAGCACTACCTTGCGAGCTGCGATCTCGAAGTAATAGGGTGTGCCGGGATCGCCACCTGTAAGTCCAACGGAGGTGGCGTTAATCCAGCCCAGAGATACGAAAGGATCGGTCAGGGAAGTTCTGAGGCGAACCTCATATCCGTCCTCGACTGTCGCGTTGTCTGTCCAAGCCAGCTCAAAAGTCGTGGTCGTCGTTGTTGCAGTAAAATTCGAAGGCGCGCCAAACTTCGCTGTGGCTGCGGGAGTCGTGACGGCATTGGACACTTTATAGGCCGAATAGACCCGGGTAGCCCCGCTTAGATTGTAGGCACGAATCCGGAAGGTGTAGGAGGTATTGGCGAGCGTTCCGACGGCGGGTCGGGTTGTGGAATTGGGAGGGACCGCATTGCTGTAGATGGTATAGGCGCCTGCGCCGACTTTGTATTCTATTTCAAATCCCACTTCATCCGTGGAGCTATCCACCCAGGACAGGCCGACGTAATTATAGGCGATGGCGGTGGCTTTGAAGGCAGCGGGTGCGGCGGGCGCTGCGGCCAGCGCTGTGCTAGGAGATAGGATCCAGCCTAGACAAGCAAGGGTGGTAAAGGGGAGGAGGATTCTTGAAATCATAAATTGTGCGGGAAGGGGCGCGAAGCCAAAGTTTAATCGAAATAGCGGATAGCGGTCAACAATTGTTCCCGAAGGATTAGGGATGAGGCTCGGGGTGCGGCATGATTCTGGCGATCCATCGCAAGTGGCTGGCTTGCGCGTTTCACCGCTTCCCGATTGGGCATTACAACTGATGGCGGGAAGATTTTCATTTGCTAGAGTGATGACGTGAACCCCGACCCATCGCTCATTCCCATTTCCAAGCTGCACCTGCCCGAGATCGATCTGTGGCTGGATCCCACACGAGGGAAGCCGCTGGCAGTCATCTCCCATGCGCATTCGGATCATGTGGCGTCGCATGGGAGGGCGATTTGTTCCGTGGCGACGTCGGCGCTGCTGCGGGCGCGCTACGGGCAGAAGGGGGAGCATGTGGTATTGGAATTCGGGGAGGCTTATGAGGTCGATGGGTATCGAATTGAACTGCAGCCTGCCGGGCACATTCTGGGGTCTGCCATGGTGCATGTGACGCGGTTATTGGATGGGGCCACGCTGCTTTATACCGGGGATTTCAAACTTCGATCGTCACCCACCTGCGAGGCCCCACGGGTGAAGCCGGCCGATCTACTGATCATGGAGACGACCTTTGGATTGCCGAGGTATGTTTTTCCAAGCTACTCCGCCATTCAGGAACAGGTCGTGCGTTGGTGCCGGGCAGCTTTGGAAAACGGACAGGTGCCGATTTTGCAGGGATATTCGCTGGGGAAGGCGCAGGAGATTTTGCAATTGTTGCAGGGTGGGGGTTTCAAGATTTTGGTTCATGAAACGGTGGGGAGGATTTGTGCGGTTTACGAAAGCCAGGGGGTGGTATTTCCAGAATACGGGATTTTGAAAGAAAGGGAAACGCAGGGGCATGTGCTGGTGATCCCACCCAATGCATCGAGTCCTCTGGGGTCTCAGTTCGTCGCGGCGATGATCAGCGGGTGGGGGATGGACCCACGGGCCAGGTATCGGAGTCGGACGGAGGAGGTCTTTCCGCTCAGCGATCACGCGGACTATCCGGATTTAGTGAAACTGGTGGAAATGGTGCGGCCGCGAGTGACTTATACGACGCATGGTTTTGCGGCCGAGTTTGCGAGAGACCTTCGGGAACGGGGTTGGACGGCCTGGACGTTGGAGGGAAGGGATCAATTGGATCTCGGACTGGCCTTTGAGCAATCGAGCTAGACTGAATGGTTGCGGGGAGCACCGAGTGAGGGCATGTCTGGGCGTTACCATCTCCCAAACTGTGTCCACCATTGCTGAAGATTCCCTGCGCCAAGTCCTCGTCGCGACGGATATCGTGGATCTTATTGGCCAGTATGTTCAGCTGAAAAAAGCAGGGAGCAATCACTTGGGCCTGTGTCCCTTCCATCCAGAGAGAACGCCTTCGTTCAACGTTTATCAGTCGAACCAAAGCTTCTATTGCTTCGGTTGCGGCAAGGGTGGCGATGCCATTTCCTTTGTGAGGGACCATCTGGGCATGCCCTTTGTGGATGCGGTGCGGCATCTGGCGCGGAGGGCCAATATTACGCTGGTCGAGGAGGCGATGAACCCCGGTGAGGAATCCGCCTACCGGCAACGCACCAAACTCATCAAGATTCACAATGACGCCGCGAAGTGGATGCATCAATTGCTCTTGAAACAGGGCGGGGAGGGAGCGCAGGCGGCGCGTGATTATTTGAAAAAACGAGGCCTGACGAGTGATGTGGCCAAGCGGTGGTTGCTGGGTTATGCGCCGGATCACATGGGGCTTTGGCGGGAATGGTCGCGCAGCAAGGGTTACGATGATGCTGCGCTGATTGAAGCCGGTCTGTTTATTCCGCGCGTGGAGGGCCAGCCGGAGCAGGGCGGCTACGTTCGATTCAGGCATAGGGTGATGTTTCCAGTGCGCAATGACCAGGGTGATGTGATTGCCTTCAGCGGTCGGCTTTTGGATCCGGAAGCCAAGGGCGGAAAATACATCAACTCCCCGGAAACGCCCATTTTCAGCAAGAGCCAGGTCTTCTATGGCTGGGATCAGACCCGCCGGGCCATCACCAAGGCGGACTGCGCAGTGATCTGCGAGGGACAGATTGATCTCATCACCGCAGTGGAGCATGGGGTGGAAAATTTGGTCGCACCCCTTGGGACTGCCTTTACCGAGCACCACGCCCGCATGCTCAAGCGGGCGGCATCGCAGGTCGTCCTTTGCTTCGATGCGGATCAGGCTGGCTACAAGGCGGCGAAGCGTTGTTTCCAACTCATGGCTCCGGAGGGGATGTTTATCCGCGTGGCCAGTCTGCCCGCGGGCGAGGATCCGGATTCGCTGATTCGCACGCAGGGAGCGGATGCATTCCGCGCGCGACTGGCGGAAGCCAAGGATTTCTTTGAGTTTCAAATCGACCTTTCCCCCGAGGCCCTGCTGCCCGGCAAGGACCTGGAGAAATCCCGACTCTCCGGCGCGCTGGCGGAAAATCTCATGCTGCTCACCGACAAGATCGCCCAGGATACCGCGATCAATCGCTGCGCCACACGGCTGAACATTCCCGGCAGTGACCTGCGACTGCTCGTGGCCCGCGAACAAAAGAAGGTCCAGCGTGATCAGGCCACCAAGCGCGAAACCGCCGAGCGCTATGCCGGGAAGCAGTCGGCGGAGGCCCCCGCGGAGATTTCAACGTCGACGGACTCACCTCCACTCGTGCTCGAGAACTGGGCGTTGAGGCATCTGTTGAGGCTGGCGATGACTGACGAGGAGACGCTGTTGTTTCTGCATGAGCAGGCCTCAAGCGGGGATCGGCCCTGGCAGGGATATCCCGGCGGGCAGATTTTGGAGATTCTGCTGGCGGGAAATTTCACGCCCGGCGATCAGGCATCGCTCAGCAATCTCCTGGCCACCCTGCCTGCAGAGCAAACTTCCATGGTGACGCGGCTGCTCAAGGATCCTCCCGTGAAGAATGATGATGTGCAGGCGGCCCAGGGGGCGTTCTTTCGACTGCAGTATGACAACAACCGCCGCCGCCAGTCACTCATCGCCCAAAGCCTGCGGGCTCCCAACCTGACGACTGCCGCGGTCACCGAAGCCATGATGGAACTTACCCGTCTGAAACGCGAAGAGGTTGACCTGCAGCGAAAGCTGCCCACATTGAACTGCGAAAGCTGACCGGAAGCTAAAGATCCGCGTCAGGAAACCGAGTCAGATTTCCGCCTCCAAACCATGGCCCAGAAACCGCGCAAGCACCCTCCCCATCCTCCCTCCGCTGCGCAGAAAGTGGTTGCTTCAAGCCGTAAAGGAATGAAGCTTAGGAAGCCCACAACCTCCCCTCATCCCCCCATGATTTCTCCCTCTCTCCCTGTTGATGGTGGCGCGACGACCCTTGATGCACCGCCAGTCAAACGCGGCCGCGGCCGCCCTCGCAAGCTTCCGGCTCCCTTAGAGAACAATGCCCGCCCCAAGGGTGTGAATGCACCTTTCAAGGGCGAGATTTATTCCATCGATTCACCCGAAGTGCAGAGCAAACTGCGGGATCTGGTCCGCCTCGCCAAGGAACAGGGCCACATCACCTTCGATGATTTGAACGACGCGCTGCCGGATGGCTATATTTCCCCCGACACCATGGAGGAGATCATCCTGCGCCTGCGGGGCATGGAATTCGAAATTACGGACGCCTCCGAGGTCGACCGCCTCGCGAAGGTCCGGCCCGTGGTGAACGTCCCAGCACGCGTCGCCAAGATCGCCATGGACCGGCCATCGAGTGACTCCAAAATGGAAAGTTTCGACGACCCCGTTCGCATGTATCTCAAGCAGATGGGCCAGGTGCCGCTGCTGACGCGCGAGCAAGAGGTGGACATTTCCAAGCGGATTGAAATCGCGGAAAGCACGGTGCAGGAAGTGATTCTGCGTTTCGGATTCACGGCCGGGCTTTGTCTTAATTTGGTGGAGCGGTTGGTGGCTGGACAGGAGCGGTGTGACCGGGTGGTGCAGGACAAACATCTGGAAAGCCGCGAACGCTACCTCAAGACCGCCTCCAAACTGACGCGCACGCTTGATGAACAGGTGGCCGCGACTCAGGAACTTTACAATCGGTTGATCGATTCCAGGCATACTGCCAAGGAGGAGGCCCTGCGCCAGGAATTCACCAAGTCCCAGGCTGCGGTGGTGAAGACCATCGGGAAATTTTATTTCAAGCATCAAACGTTCGAGGATTTTCAAAGCGAAGTCGAAGCTTTCCAACAGCGCTGGCTGGGCCTGAAGGAACGGACGGATCGCGCTGCCGCCGAAGAGCGCCTGCAGTTGCAGAGGGACCTGTGGCATTCCGAGGAGGAATTTGCCGCCGCCTATGAAAAGATCACCAAGGTGCTGCGGAGCGCTTCCAATGCGAAAAAGGAAATGGTGGAGGCAAACCTCCGTCTCGTCATCTCCATTGCCAAAAAATACACCAACCGCGGTCTAAATTTCCTCGATCTCATCCAGGAGGGCAACCTCGGTCTGATGAAGGCCGTGGAGAAGTTCGAATACCAGCGGGGTTACAAGTTTTCCACTTATGCCACGTGGTGGATTCGCCAGGCCATCACCCGCAGCATCGCTGACCAGGCCCGGACGATCCGGATTCCTGTGCACATGATCGAGACTATCAACAAGCTGATGCGAGTGCAGAAGCAGTTGGTTCAGGAATATGGCCGTGAACCCAGCCCCGAGGAGATCGCCGATGAAATTCATCTTCCCGTCGAGCGCGTGCAGGCCGTCCTGAAAATGGCCCAGCAGCCGATCAGCCTGCAATCGCCAGTGGGCGAAGGTGATGAAACGAGTTTTGGAGATTTCATCGAAGACAAGTCTGCGGAGAATCCGATGGAAATGACCGGATTCAATATTTTGAAGGATAAGATCAAGGGCGTGCTGGATACGCTCAGTGAACGCGAGCGTCAGGTTCTGGAGCAGCGGTTTGGTCTAATCGACGGTCACAGCCGCACGCTGGAGGAAGTGGGTAAACAATTCCAAGTCACCCGTGAGCGCATCCGGCAGATTGAAGCCAAGGCCCTGCGGAAAATGCGCCACCCCACCCGGATCCGGCACCTGGAAGGATTCATTGAACTTCCAAAGGTTTAGCTTGCGGCGGTCGTCGCTGCAGATTGATGATCGATTTTTTCGCTAGCGCTGGAAGGCCATTTCCTCCAGTCTGGCCACGCGCGAATTCAAACGGTTGGCCACGATCATGACGCCGAGTCCCGCTGCGACGACGAATCCATAGCCATACCAGGCTTCATCAATGCGGATGGTGAGATATCCGAGTCCGGCATTGGTGGTCGCAAAGACGGCGCTGGCCAGCAGGGCACCCTTTTGATCATCAAAATAATACAGGGCGGTGAGCATGCTCAGGAAGCATACTAGGAGAAAGGCACCGAAGAGTGTGACTTGGAAAATCCCGGCCTGGGTGGCACCAATGCCGAAGGTCTCGGCGATGGGTCGGGCGAAGGCCACGAGAAAGGTGGTGGTGAACAATTGCACCTTGAAGAGTTGGGCAAGGCCGCGGCGCAGGGTGTTGATGACGGTGAGTTTCGCCTGGCGGATCTGCTTGAGGGAACCCCCATCCTGGATGGAATCGAAGAAGGCCTGGTAGTGATCGGCAAATTCCGTTTCCAGTTTGAGAAAGAAAACCGCCATGCCTGGCACGATGCTCAGGAGACTGAGGTAAATGGCGGTGTCGTAAACGGGTGCGGCGTAGAGGTGGCCGGTGATCTGCTCGCGACTCTCCGCGAACCACCAGAACATGAGTTTGTCCGCCCAGATTCCGAGATTGTAAAAAAGGCCGCAGAGCATCAGCGCGGGAAACCTAAAGAAATAGCCTGCAAAATCCCAGGGTCCGGACGTCCTGGAGTGCCCGCCGGTGCCAAACTCGCGATGCAAACAACGCAGCAGCAGGGCCAGCAGGAAACCGTGACCGGCGGCAAATCCGAGAATGATCACGTCCTCGCCAAAATATTTCGCGCTTAAAAAGGCCAGCACACAACTCGTGGCATAACCGACCGCAAAGCTGGAGACGACGCTCTTGTAGTCGCGCAGAGCGGTGAGGTAATTGGAGATGATGAAAATGCACGAGACCGCCACCATCAGGGCCACGGCGGAGACCCGGTAAAGAAGGGTTGTTTCATGCAGGGTCATGAAAAAGGCTCCACCGGCCACCACTGACAGCACGGCCGTGAGCGTCATGGCCCCGAAACACGATGGGAAAATGCTGTCGCGATTCTTGTCGAAAAACTTGTCCGCTGCATGCCGAGTGAGCACCAACTGCTGCGGGCCCACCAGAATCAAAGAAAGGGCATAGCAATGGGTGACGGAGGCGGAGAACAACTGCAGGGCCTGCTTGGGCATGAAGGTGTGCAGGATGCGCGTGAGAAAGACCAGCGACAGAATGGAAATGATCCATGGTCCGCTGCTGATGATGCCGGAATAGGCGTAGCTGCGCACGATGCTTTCGAGCGATCCACTGCGACTGATTTTCCTGAGTTCGAATCCGATGCCTGCCATGGGGGTTGGTGAGTTGGGAAGTGGGGGATTGCGTTAAGTGGGCGGGGAACTTTCAGCAGATCACTTGGCGATCCGTTCCTGTTTGGGCTTGTCTGCGGTCGACTGTTTGTGAAGGGCGATGAGGCCGGTTCTGGTGAAATCCTGCGGGGTGAGATGGTAGAGCTGTCGGTAGCGTTTCACCACGGCGTGGTGGGCGTAGTGAGCCTCCACCCGCAGCCGGCCCGCCTCGCCCATCTGATCTCCGAGTTGGGGATCAGTGAGGATGCGGACAAGGGCATCGGCGAGGAGTTCCGCATTGCCGACGGGAGTTACAAAGCCGCCTGGGCCGTAGGCGGGTCGTTCATCCGAGCGGCCCTCGATCAATTCGCGGCAGGCTCCGACGTCCGTGCTGACGAGGGGGACGCCCGCGGCATAGCTCTCCAGAATCACGAAGGGCAGGCCTTCGCTGATGCTGGTGAGGAGCATGACATCGAGCTGGATCATGAGGCTTTCCATTTTTTGCGGACCGAGAAAGCTGACGTGATCGGTGAGTCCCAAGTGCTCCGTGAGCGTCATGCACTCGGCGGCATAATCAGGCTCCTCGTCCAGCGGGCCGGCGATGAGGAACTGGGTGTCGGGCAGGGCATTGACCACGAGCCGGGCGCATTTCAGAAGGGTTTTGACATCCTTGATCTGAACCACGCGTCCGAGAAAGCCCACATTTTTTCTGACGGGATTCATCTGCCGCGCGGCGCGGCGCTTGCCACGGAGCTGGTAGAAATCCGGCACGTGGATTCCGTTGGGAATGATTTCGATGCGTCGGCGGTCCGCTCCAAACTGGACCTGGGTGATGGCATTGTTTTCGAAAAGGGATGTGATGTAGTTGGCAGTCTGGTAGGCGAAGCGCCCCAGCAGTTTGAAGAATTCAATCCAGAGCCGGCGAAGCGTGGTGGGATGGCGGTAAAGATCGGGGCGGATGATGGGGGGATCATTGATCCAGCGTGCCTTCTGGAGCTCGGCGACGCGCTCTCGCACGTAGATGCCGTGTTCGCTGAGCAGGAACGAGGATTCGTAATTGCTGGCGGCGATGCCCGCGGCAAAGCCGGCATAGCCCGTGCAAAGGCTGTGATACATCCTAGCGGGGGGCACGCTCTCGGTGGAGGCGATAACCTTCCAGGCGGGTTCGCACAGGGAGCGGACCGCCCAGAAAAAATCGAGGAACGATTCCTCGGGTGCATGCTTCTCGTAGATGTCGCAGACGAGGTCCCAGACGCCGGGGAAGTTCCACACGGCATTGAAGGTGGTCACCTTCGAAAGGGAGAGCACGAGTTTGGAAATGCTGAGGAAGGCGACGGTCTCGGCGGGTCCAATGGGGGGATCAAAGAGAAAGCTGCGGAGCAATGCCAGCAGTTGCTGGCATTGCTCCGGTGGAGCGGTGGCGAATTTGCCTTCGGAGCCTGAGGTTTCGTGAAGGTAGATTTCCTCAACGTGGATGATGTTGGAGGGGAGCGTGTATTTAAATTTGAGGTTGGAAGCTTTCTCGGATCCGATGAAGAAAAGGGAGAATCGGAACTCGGGCAGGGCATTGATGATTTGATGCACCCATGTGGAGACGCCGCCCGCGACATAGGGATAGGTGCCTTCCAGCAGGAGGCAGACGTCGGGTTTGGAGGCGAAGGGTTGTTTCACAAATCAGGCGGATTTGGCGCGCAGGGCGCTGGGTGGGGAGAGTTTGCCGGACCAAAAGCCGATGCTTTCGTAGTAATCTTCCGGGGCATGGGACACGTCAGCCGCAAGCTGCGGCAGCAGCGCGTATTCGCCAGCCAGAAAAGCGGCCTGCATTTTGAGAAACGATTCTGCTTCACCAGAGAGTGACTGCAGGCGTCCGAGGCTTGCGCAGGAGTCTGCGACATTTCTCAATCCGAGCTGAGCGAGGACAGTAAGCCGGGCGGCCCCGGGGTTATCAGCGGGGACTTTTGAAAGATGGATGAGGGCATCAGTGCGGAAAACGAGGGCAGTGGCATCGCCCTCCTAGGTCCATGCCGCGAGGTCGAGGAGGATTTCGGCGGCGGCGAGGTGGTCCCCGCGGTTATGAGGATCTTTTTCCAATCGGCTGGAAACGGCCTTGAGCTGGGCTTCCAAGGTTTCCAGGTGTGAGGAAATGGCGCCCTGTGCGGCGAATTGGAGATTGGATTTCCGATCGATCTGGAATCGGCGCAGAAAGTGCAGGGCCAGTCTCGGTGGCTGCAGATGCCGCAGACCATGGATCATATTCTCAAGCTCCAGAGCGGAGAAGGAGCGCATGGCCTCGGCAAGCGTGCGAAGTTCCGCCTGCGGCTTGCGTGACTCGCGGCGGGCGGCGAGGGCGGGGGGATTGCCAAAGGTGTAGCGGTCTTCCGGGCGCAATCCATCTCCGGCGGGGGAGGCCAGAATCCATGCGAGCATGGCCACGACCGGGACGCCGGCCACCGGCAGGATGATGGCCAGGATGAAGAACCAGACGCTCAGCGTCAGTCGTGTGGAGGCGCGAACTTTTCTCAGCCACAGGCTTGCGGCGATGGCGCAAGCCACGCTGATCGTCACGTGCACGATGATGGCTAGATTCCGGTTTCCACCCGAGCCGGGATCCACCTGCCGGAATTGATTCCAAGCCCAGGTTTCGATGAGAAACAGGGAGGTGAGGAGGATGAGAAGCAGGAGGGGGCGGCGGGCAATCATGGTGAAGGCAGTTCAGAGATTTGCTTCGGTGGCATCGCCTTCGTCCGTCATGCCAAGGTTTCCCACGACGTTGCCGGCAAGTTGCGGCACCCTGGCGATGGCCTGCAGGGCGGCATTGAGCAGGTTCTCCGCGTCATCCACCCCCTCCATGGGCATGAGGACTTTAAACACGGGCTGCGTGGGGGGGCCTTCGAGACTGCCTACATCCGTGGGACGCATGACGCTTCCGACCGCGGGCGGCAGGAGCGCGGCGATTTGCTCCGTGACGGGTTCCGTGAATTCGAAAGTGGCCAGGGTGGAGGGGAGTTTCCATTCGCGATGCACGTTCTGAGCCTGATTCAGCGTGGCTTGCAGCGCACGGGGAGACGTGATCAGTGCGCTGGAATTGCCGGCGCCGGTCGTGGAGGCTGAATTGGCCTGGACCCGGAGGTCAACGTAGCGGGCCACCCAGCGGCAGACCATTTGGATGCGATGGAAATTGCGCCAGTTGGTGCCAAGAAAGTGCATGCGGTGAATGAGCAGCACCGCCGCCACCTTGCCGCCTCCGCCAAGCCATGGCAGTGCGGCGATGTGGGGTGAAGTGAATTCCGGGGCCTCCTGCCAGACTTCACGGATCGTTGTCAGGGCCTTGCGTTCGATGGAGAGGCGGATGATTTCACTTTCCTGGAGCGTGAGACTCTCCGGAAGCACGCTGTCGGAGCCCAGCAGGGCAATGCGTTTCAACTGCTCCCCGTTCACTCCGTAAATGGCGGCGTCTGTGACCGAAGAAATGTCCCGCAGCAGACGCAGCAGGTTCGGGAAAATGGCCCCGGCGCTTGGCTCAAACATGGCCCGCAACTGACGGTCTAGGCTGGAGTGTTCGGCACCGTAGAGGGCCAGTTTCTCCTGGAGTTGAAAACGCGATTCTTCGGCCAGGTCCAGATCCGCCTCCAGTTGATCGCGTTTATCATCGAGTTCCGCGACCCTCGCCTCGGCGGCATTGAGTCGTCCCGAGAGCAGGCCCTGGGTTTCTCCTGTCAGGAAACCAATGCCAGGCAGGATCAGGAAAAAATACAGATTGTCCGAGAAAATTTGCCCGAGGGGCATCGGGTGGAGCGGATCATCGTGCGCGATTGTATAAAAGGCGCGGCCGGCATAAATCAAAACCGCCACCATGAATCCCGAACTGACGCCCCAGCCAAAGCCGTAGCGCGCGCCGAGGAAAAGTGGGATCAGCAGCCATGGGGAGGGGTTCAATTTCATCCACCCCCAGTCGGCCATGCCCGCTGTAGTTAGGTTGATGACCGCCAGGACGATGCTCAGGATCAGGAAATCCGCCCAGGCACGGTGGGTGGTTCGCAGGGAGAATCCCTGACTTTTGGTCGTGTTTTCTAGCATAAGCAATCAATCTTGGGGTGCAGGACCGTCGGCGTAACGGCAGCATTTCATGGTCCATCGTGCATTAAATTTGTTTCCGAGGTCAAGAATTGAATGACTCCAATCTCAGAAGGACATCTTTACCCCAATAGTTCCGGAGAGGACGTCGCTCCCCTGGTTGCCGGTGTTGCCACTGGTGGTGTAGTCCACTCCAATGTTCAGGGTGGTGTTGGGTGCGAGGTAGGCTTCGATGCCTGCTCCGGCGCGCCCCTCCGCCTGTCCGATTTCAAATTCATAACTCACGCCGCCGTAGATGTAGGCGCTGACGCGATGGTTCAGTTGCTTGGAGAGGGTGAGCTGGATGCCATGCCGGTTGATGCCGCGGTCGATGAGTTGATCGCTTAGGTCGCCGGCAAATCCACGCCTCGTGTTGCGCTGCACGAAATCAGCCGGCAACTGGCGGGTGTTGAAATAGCTGATCTCATTAAAATAGGCGATCTGCAATTCCGGCCGCCGCATGGTTTCCTCCACCAGCGTGCAGCCGATGTTCATGTCCAAACCCCAGCCCTGGCCGAGGTCATGATTTTGCACATGCACCTGGCGGAAAAACGCGCGGGCGTCCAGATAGAACCTGCGGCTGAAGTGGGTTCCCAGATAAAGTTGCAGCGTATTTTGCCGCCCATTGAGAGCCTCCAGAGCCAGGGAATCCGTGGCGCGGTCGTTTGCTTTGTAGCTCAGTTCCCAAGCCAGCCCATCTCCCTCAAGTTTCCCAACCTTTCCGCCGTAAATTACATCATTGTCGCTGCCACCGATGCTCGCTTCGCCAAAAAATCCACTGCTGACGACGCGGCGGTAGGCCAGTTCCGCCTGGAAACGCTCCGCATTCTGGCGTGCGATGGCGCGAGCTCCGGCCAGGTGAACCTGATCCCACTCCGTGCGGACGATCAGCATGTTGCCATCGCCAATGATGCCCGATGAAACCTCGCCGGCAGCCCGCCAGACGGTTCCCTCGGCGCCTGATTCGGCATCATAATGGGAACCGATCGTGGGGCGGTAGCGCGCGAGCATTTCCCGCCGCAACCTCGCGGCATCGAATCTGCTGAGGTCGTCGTTCTTGGGATTGTTTTCGACAATTGCGAACTGTTCCGCGGCCTCCTGCCAGCGGCCGGTGTTCATGTAGGCATTGGCAAGCTCGGCGTTGGCATCGAACTCACGATTCTGGGCCTGCCGCAGTGCTTCGAGAAGGGCTCCGGCTTCGATGAAACGGCCCTGCTTGTTGAGGATCGCGGCCCGGAATGCTTTTGCATCCGGAGAGACGGGAATGTCCGCCTCCAGTTCCCGGGCGATGGCCTCGGCCTCGGCCATTCTGTTTTTGTTCAGGGCGGATTCGCCGCGTGCGATCAATCGATCCACGCGGAGGGCTTTAAGACGGCTCCGGGCTTCCGCACGGTCTTCGCTGGTGGACTGCGGAAGATCGACAATTTCCTGAAACGCCTCCTCTGCGGAATCGAGAAATTGGGCGTCCATGTAGGCTTCTGCGAGGGCCTTCTGATGAGGGAAAGGTGCCTTTGTCGATTTCAATTTAAGATCCTGCAGCCAGGCGATGGCCTCCCGGCCTCTTCCCATCATGGAAAGCGCGCTGGCCTTCAGTTCCACGGCATCCGGGTCCTGGGGATTTCTGGCCAGCAACTGGTCCGCCACCTGCAGGGCACGGCGGGCGTCACGAGCGGTCAGTGCCGCCTGTCCCTTTCGTTGGAGCGCCTCCAGGGCGAGGCTGGCGAGCGAGCGGCTGGCATCCGCCTTTTCCTCCGGTTTGGCGGAGGTGCTGCGGATGAGTTCATTGAAAGCCGCCTTGGCCGCATCCTCCTGACCGCTTTCCAACAGGGCGTAGGCCAGGTCCTGAAGGTAGGGGAATGATCTGCCTTTGTATTTCTCCACCTTCAATTTTTGAAGTAGCCCGGCACCCTCGGCATTTTTGCCGGACATGATTAACTCCTGGGCCTTGGTGGCCTCGGAATCATCCTCCGCGCTGCCATCGCCGGGATCGTCGCTGAGGGCTTCGATGGTGGGATCCTTGGGGTCGCGGCGCGTGAGTTCGTTGATCAGAATGCCAGTCATCACGGGATTGCCGACGCGGCTGTAGAGTTCCGCAAGCTCACGCACCTGCTCCACGCTCATATCCTTCATCGTGGCGATGATTTTCTGCTCGTTGGGTCCCAGGGAAGGAACGGCATTCCCTTTGGGGTTTTTAAAATTTGCCGACCTGATCTGCAGCTTGGGTTTTTCACCGGCAGGTTCGGCAGGACGAATTTCAACTTTGGGCTGGGGCTCGGGAGGGGGGGGCGCGGGATCCTGGGCATGGGTGCAGGGCGAGAGTTGCAGCAGACCGAGGGCCAGTGGGAGGGGAAGTGTCAAACGCATGGGGTGGTGACGATTTGGGGTGACGGTCGGTCTTTGGGAAAATGATGATCAAGGGGGCGGGGCTTTGGTGGAAACGGACTGCGAAACTTCCGTGGGGGCTGTCTCGGCTGGTTTCGTGGTGGGTGAGGTTGTGAGTTTTTCCTCCATGAGGCTGAGGGCTTTGGCATAGGCTTTTTGAGCCTCCTGGGTGCGCCCCTGTGCCTGATAAATATCCCCTAGGAGCATCCATCCGGAGGAATCGGGAATTGGCAGCGAGGCGAGATATTTCTTCTGATAGGATTCCGCCGAAGCGAAATCTCCCGCCTTGAATCGCGCGTTCGCCAGCAGTGGCCACAAGGCGGGCTCATCCGGGACCGATGAGTAGAGGGCATCGGCCTCGGTGAGGTAGCCGTTGTTAAAATAAATGTGTCCCAGGTCCAGGCGCACTTCCGGACCAAACGCGAACTTATGTTCGAATCCCCGGCCCAGGAAATTCAACGCGGCGAGGTAATCCTCCTTCAGGCACGCCACTTCGATATACAACTGCATGGCATGCATGTCCTCCCTGAGTTCGGGAAGCGCCAGCAGGGCCAGCGCTTCATCGTTCCGATCCTCCATCCGCAGCGCGTTGGCGAGTTCGATGCGCAGAATGCGGCTGTGGGGGATTTTCCTAAGGCCGTCCTCATAGGTCGCGATGACCCCGGCGTTTTTGCCGATGACGGCGAAACTTCGGCCCAATTCCAGGTAGTCACGCGAGGCGGGTTTCTTCAAGCGGTGCTGCCGCTCGACCAAGGCGTGGTTCAAGGCCTCGTAGTGTGCGAGCGATTCCGCCACCAGGGCGTAATTTTCCAGTGTGGTCGCATCATGATCCTCTTCCGGAAGTTGATGGTAAAAAGCAAACGCCTCCTCGAATTCATGCCGGGCGATGTGCAGACTGGCGATGGCCTTTTTGATTTGTAAATTTCCCCCATCCATGGCCAGTGCCTGCTGATACATAGCTAGGGCTTCATCCTGCTGCGAATTTTCCTCCGCGAGGGCCGCTCTTTCCAGCAGGGCATTGATGTCTTCAGGATGCGTTGACAGCCAGGCCGCGAAATGGTGGTCGGCGAGTTCCGCTTCACCCGCATCCGCGAGCAGGCGAGCGAGCGTGAGCGTCAGTTCAGGTTTTTCCGGGATCGGAACGATCGCCTTCAGCACCTCCAGCAATTCACCATCGCGATTCAGCCCATGATTCAACTCCAGCATACGATCCAGCGCCTGCCGGTCCCCGGTCACGGCGAGCTTTTCATAAAACCGGAAGGCCTCCAGGGGCTGTCCTCCCCATTCACACTGCTGGGCGGTAAGTTTCACAAATTTCGTCCAGAAAGGATCCAGCGTGACTCTGCCGGATGCCAGTTCGCTCAGGTCCGCCTGCGCTGCGGGAAGTGTGGCAAGGAAATCGCGGATCATCGGAAGGACCTTTCGGATCTGCCCTGCCTGCGCCGCCACTTCGGTGGTAAGCGTCACCGTTGCCTCCTCTACTTTTCCCCTGGCGGCCTGTTCCTGCCATTGTTTGATCAATAAATCCAACGCGAGGTCCGGCTGGTTGAGTTCCCGGTAAAGGCCGAGGGGGGCATCTGTGAGGGCGACCGGCAGGGGGGCTTCCTGCAGGTATTCCGTCAACGCATCCAGCGCCGCCTGCGGCTGCCCGGACCAGCGACAGGCCTGCACCAGACGCACGATCAGCGCCTCCGAACGAAGGCCACGGGACCGGGCCTCCAGAAAGATCTCTGCCGCCAACGCTGCTTTCCCTTCGGCCAAAGCGCTTTGTCCCATAGCGAGAAAAACTTTTTCCAACTGCGAACGTGAAATGGTCTCTCCCAGCTCGTGCACCAGGCGACGACAGGCTTCGGCATCGGCCACTTCATAGACAATGTTGGCCACGCCCCGGGGCATACCCTCAGAAGGCGTAAGCACCGAGCGGAGTCGAACCAGCGGCGTCGGCGGTGCCAGTTTCACTTCCACCTCCCGAATAGGAGGGGGTCGTCGCTGAGGGCCACGGCTCGGGCTCGGTGGTGGTTTCCATCCTCCATCAGCCGTTGCACCAATTCGGCCTTGCGTGGCACCAGCATCCCCGCCAGGGTCAGACAAATGACCACCGTCGCGATCAGGAATCGCGGAGGCACGGCATAGGGCTTTCCCTTATTAGGCGGCGGGTGCGTTGCCATGGTAATGATGTTTGGAGTGAATCTTCGAGAGTGGCCAAATCGTGTCTCAAACTTAAAGAATAGTGAATACCTCATTAATTTTGATAAAATCTAAAAATTGAGAAAATTTTCAGGAAATAGTATCAAAAGTGCAAAAATTCCCTAAAAGAAGAGGAAGGATTTCCGTAATAATTGTCCAGGCGCCGCATAGGATCGAGGAATAATTTAGCCTAAAATATTTACCTTTAAGTAGTTAAGGGGTAATTGTTGAACTGGGAGACCGATTTTCTTGATTTAGCAATTTCGCAAAATTTGCGGAAATTTCTAGACGGTGCGTCGCATTCAGTGTAATTCAGAAATTAGCCGACCAATTCCAACCCCAACCCCAGTGTTCATATGTTCGCAAAATTTGGATTCGTCATCGCCGTCACCACCGCCCTGCTCCAAAGCGCCCCCGCTGGTGAAGAGCGTCGCATCATCGGATATGCCAACGGCAAGCCCATGTATCTAAATGGAGCCGCTCCCGTGCGCCGCGTCGCCGCAGCCCCTGCCAGAGTGCGCGTCTATCAGGCCGCTGCTCCGCGGGTTCATGTCGGTAGCACCGGCTGTTATCATGGAACTCCCGCGTATGCCGGCGGAGCCTACTACGATGGAGGCAGCTGGGGACAGAACGACGGATATTACGGTTACAATCAAGGGGGCTATCCCTACCGCGGCGGATACGGATGGGGAGGCGGTCGTGGGAACAATTGCGGCGTCTACACCCAGCCCTACCCGGCGGCCGCATCGCGGGGGTATTCATGGATTCCTCGTTACGGTTCGACCTCATCCATCCCGCGCTATCCTCATTGAGGAGGCGCGCCGGGCTGGTACTTGAAAGTTTTCAGAGCAATGGCCGCGAGACGATGTCGGTGGTCAACGATCCACCTTCCGTCATGTGGACGATCAGCACTGGTGCTTCGACCTGCTGACCGAAACTCGGCGAACACTGTCCCGAGGTGATTTCCAAGTGTCCACCCCGAACGGAAAACTCCAGCGTGTGTCCCTCGCGGAACAGGATGCACGAGTCATCGTGCGGTTCGATTTCCCAGCCCGGAGCGAGCAACCAGCGCACGGAAAACGCCGCATCGCCGGTATCCGTGATGCGCCATCCGCCGGGTAGCGCAGTGATGCTGCGCCGGGGATGAAGGGCGCGCTTCAAGGGCAGCAGGGCGGGGGCACCCGTCTTGCCTGCCGACAGGGGGGTCGGGCCATTGTGATGTCCGGCGTTGGGAAATCCCGAGCCGGGATCGATCAGGACGGCGAGGTGATCAATCCAAAGCGAGAGGTGCTGGGCATCCTCGTGTCCGTGAGAACCGCTGCTCGGTCGTTGGTGCAGAAGCCATCGCCACGCTTCGTCGCCCCCGATGTGGAAATCCTGCGGAGCCACGCTGGGGGTGGGGGGCGGTGGAGCACCGTGCCATTTTGAGGTCACGGATTCTTCGCCAGCCAGCCAGTCTGCGATGGAGAAACCAGGGAACATGTCTCCCTCGCCGCTTTCGCCAAAGGGCCAGGGCTCGTGGGAATCACCACAGCTGATGATAAAATTGGCGGCGAGTCGCACACGCTTTTCCACGAGTTCGGGAATCTGGACCTCCCGTGCCAGCAGGGCGGAGCGCGCGGAGATGAGAAATTCAACCACCTTTCGCTGGAGATCCCACGAGGCCGCACCAAAGCGACCATCGTCGCGGATTTCCCGCAGCACCGCCGTCTGCCATTTGTGGGAAATAGCCGGCCATGATTCGCTCCATGCCGCCGCCTGCGGCCAGCGAGCGAGCGCACAGATCAGTCCGCTCATCCATGGCAGCGCCGATGACTCCTGGGGACCATACCTCGCCAACCACCAGACATGCTTGGGAAGCAGTTGATCAACAAGGGTGCCGGGCAATCGCACGAGCGCATCGATCCAGGACAGGTTGCACAGGCGCGCCGCGGCCTCCCCGGCCTCCATCCAATTCCATCCTCGCCCGAGCGGGTTTTTCAGATTCCAGTCGGACAGCCAATTGCAAAGCACCTCGCGAAAATGTTCCTCCCGTGAAAAATGATAGGCCTGCGCCAGCGTCACGAGATGCGACCAACGATTCAAGGCCCGGACCGCGCGCATTTGCAGCCGGCCCTGCGCCTTGGGATTGCGCAGCTGTGGCGAGGTCGCTGTCGTGGCCAGTTCACCTCCGGTTAAATAATCCCGATGCCAGACCGGCGGCGTGTGCACCCGCCAGATCTGATCGCCGAAGCCGCGAAATTTTCCCTGCAACGCCTCCATGGCTTCTGCGACAATGCGCTCGCGATCCTTTGCTGGAAAGCTCTCCGCATCCGCCACCTGCGGAAAGAGTGCTCCCGGGCCAACTTCACCGGGGTGAAATTTTTCCCAGTCGGACCTTTCCCGGGTTTCCTTCCAGGCACGCTGCAGCGGTGACGTGAGTGAGGCGAGTAGCGATGGAGTGGAACGATGGGAAGACAAGGGAGGTCGGAATTGTTAGATGCGCCGATACCACTGCGCGCTCTGGCTGCCAAGCCGATTTCGTGAAGTTGAAATGGTCCGCCACTTGCATTTCCCATTGCACGCACTACCTGCTCCGGCCATTTTCTCATTCATGAATACTCTGGACGCAACCACACAGACCCTCATCCGCATGGCGCTGGAGGAGGACATCGGATCCGGGGACGTCACGGCAGAGTTTTTTATTCCGGCTGATGCCCAAAGCCGCGCGCGCATCATTTCAAAGGAGCCCGGCATCCTCGCCGGCATGACTGTGGCAACGGCGGTTTTCCGAAACTTGGATCACGACCTCCGCGTCCAGCCTCTGAGAAACGATGGCGATGCCCTCCTCCCCGGCGATGCCGTCATGGAAATCTCCGGACCGTCCCGCTCCCTGCTCAGCGGCGAACGCACCGCGCTCAATTTCCTCCAGCGCCTCAGCGGTATTGCCACTCTCACCCACTGCTATGTCCAGGCCATGGGCACGACCCGTTGCCAGCTGCTCGATACCCGCAAGACCACACCCGGCTGGCGCACTCTGGAAAAGGCCGCCGTCGTGTCTGGCGGCGGCACGAACCACCGCCATGGACTTTACGACATGGTCATGGTGAAGGATAATCACCTCCTCGCCGAAGCCCGGCTGCCGGAATTGCAGCAGGCCATCGATGCCGTGCGCCGCCAGCATCCCGGCATGCGCGTCGAACTCGAAGCCGACCGCCTTTCCCAAGTCGAAAATTTCCTCACCCTGCGCGGCGTTGATGTCATTATGCTCGACAACATGACCAACGAGGAAATGCAACGCTGCGTTGCCCTCGTCGCCGGACGCGTGAAACTCGAAGCCAGCGGCGGCGTCACCCTCGAGCGCCTCGCCAGCATCGCCGCCACCGGCGTGGACTACATCTCCTGCGGCGCCATCACCCACTCCGCCAAATCCCTGGACCTTTCGCTGGAGTTTACTTCCACAGGCGGGGCAAATGGCGGGTAGTTGATTGGATTATTCACAAAAAATTCTGGAAAATTTGGACCCAACAAGCGCGTGAATCCCTTCCGCTTATCCATGATGCCCAGACACGGCGGATCGCTCCTATTGGCAATCGCACGGTTGGTTCTCACCGATTCTTCCAATGCCGGAATTCCGCTCACAAGGTCAGCCTTGATCCATTTGTAATTTGAAACCGCCCGCCACTCGGCCAGCGTTCGACTGGGCGCGCGGGGGGTGAGTAAGGAACAGGACCTTGCGAGCTTAAGATTTCTCAGGACCCTTTTTGCCGCCGAGTTCCTCCATCAGACGCAGGCCCAGGAGACCGGAGAGGGCACCGTTATTATCACTTCCGCCACCGCCGGTGATGAGGATGTCGGGGATGAGTTTCACTTTCTCGCGGCCCAGCGTCTCCGCAATTTTGGTGCGGGTGAAGTTGTCCTCGCCCATGGCCTTGACCTGAAGCTCGTAGGCCTCGGCATTGGCTTTACCGATGGCGAGGATTTTCTCCGCCTCGGCATTACCGGTGAGCGTGATGCGTTGGGCTTCGGCATCGGCGATGAGCTTGGTGCGCTGGGCTTCGGCGGCAGCGTTGAGTTTCACGCTGGCGGCATCACCCTCCGCTTTTTTGACCGTGGAGTCCGCCACGCGCTCGGCGATCTGGACCCCCTGGTCCGCCTCCACGATCTGGCGTTGCATGTCGGCGATGGCGGTTTGTTTTTCAAGGTTCTGGCGCGTTTCTTGGGCCATCCGTTGGGTGTCGTAGGTGATCTTTTGCTCCTCGGCGATTTTCCGATCTGTGAGCGTTTTCATCAGCGATTCCGGGGGTGCGATGTCCCCGATGAGCGTGTCCACGCCATTAACATCGTATTGTTCGAGCACGGTGTTGATGTGTTCCCTGGCTGATTGCTGGCGTTCCTTGCGCGTGCTTAGGAAGGCGATGACATCGCTGTCCTGCGCACTGTTCCGGAAATAGTTGCCGATTGTGGGTTCGAGCACCTGGGAGACGAGATTGTTCATGTTGCCGAAGCGGGCGATAACCTTGCTGGCTTCTGTCATCGGAATGTGAATGATCTGGGAGACATCCAGATTGAACGGGAAGCCGTCTTTCGATCGAACGGTGATCGTCGAAAGGTGTTTGTCCAGTTGGTGAGCCTCGGTGCGCGCGTTGGCCCAGTTCAGCACAAGGTTGGTGGTTGGTACGAATTCTACATTCAAAATGTAGTTATTCAGCGGATACTTGCCGGGCCCCAGCGGCTCCGCCCAGACGCCTTTGCAGCCTTTGCGCACAATGTTGCCGTGGCGGAAATCCACCCCACTGAGATCCTCGCCGTCTTCCCCGGAATAACTCACCACCACCCCAACATAGCCGATGGGAACATCGGTCATGGGCATTTCCTCCACATGCACAAACCATGTATTCAGAAAATAGGAACCGGCCAGAATGACGTGCGGTTGCAATCCACGACTCCCGCCATTGGCCAGAAAGGCATCGGCATCCTGGAAATTCTTGTGCCCTTCGATCATCTTGCCGGCAATTTGTCCCTCAGGCAACGGCGCGCCGTCGAGCGTGGTCACAATCCCCACCATGTTCTCTCTAATCTGTGTGACTTTGGCCAGCGAAACATCAAAGATAAAACTATTTACCCGATACGTTCCCGGCGTGAGGTAGGCGGCCTGCCTTCCTTTCTGTCCGCCATTCACGAGGAACGATTCCGCATTCTGAAACATATCGCTCTGCACCTTGCTGGCCAGCACTGAGCCCTGAGAGAGTTCCTTGCCATCCTTGGCCATCACCAGGCCAATGGCTCCGTCCGGAATCACCACAAACGGTTGCAACGTGATTTCAAACTGCCAGATCCATTTCCAGAAATAAATCCCGGGTGCCAGTGTCTGCGCCTGGAAGCCCGCCTCCCCCTTGGTGGCGACGATCCGTCCCGCCGGAATCTCCTTGTCAGCGCCGAAGAGCACGAACTTTTTCGTGACGAGTCCGATGCGGTCCTCGGGGACGATGACGACCCCCATCAGTTGAAGAATCGGGCGGAAGAACAGGCAAAGGACCAGAATGGAGGCCACGAGGATGATCCATCCCTTGTATTCTTCAAAGATGGACTGAATGGAGATTTCACTGACAATCGAGAGCAGTTGAGTTTTCATAGTTTAATACTGCGGAGTGAATAACGTTGGAGTGTATGTGGAGCGATTCTATTTTTGCAGCATGTTTGCAATGGATAGCATGAAACGTTGCTAGTCTACCAAAATAGGCTTTCCCTAACTTGGTCAGGGCAAATCCCGCCATCGGCCCCTTTCCTTTCAAACGAGCACAATATGGAATAAACCGGAACAGCCATTCCCCAATGGTGGCCGCCAGGTTTGCGCGCCCGCCGCGCCAGGCCCATGCCGGCAAGGGCGAGGAGCGCGAGGGAGGAGGGTTCCGGGACGGGTTCGATGTTCCAAGTGAAGTCCGCATCCATTTTCCCAAAGGGTGGTAAGATGCCGGGTGAGGAATTGAAGTTGCCTTCATTATCCAGGCGGAGGATGTATTCGGTTCCGGCAGTTACATTCCTGGTGAAGGTGCCCTGCGCGGTGGGGTCGTCTGCATTGAAAAGATCGAGGCCTCCACCTGCTCCATCCCAGCCAATGGTGAGGCCAGCCAGCGCGAAGGGATCACCGGTGGCGCGCACGTCATAGTCCAGAGTGAGGATGCCGTCGAAGGTGGCTTCGAAGATTTAATGCCAGACGGGTCCGCTGACGAGCTTGTTGAGCGTGGCCGCGTTGGTGGCGATGGTGTTTCTTTCCCAGCCCATGTTGCTCCAGGTGACGGTGCCATGGTCGGCATCGGCCCAAGTGGCGGATCCCTCCGTGGTGAGGGCGAGACTGCGACCGGGGTTCATGAGGTCGAAGTCCTCGGCCCGGATGCTGCTTCCCAGGGGATTGAGGGTGCCGGTCTGATCCTGATGGAAGGCCACCTGGATGAAACTTCCATTCTGGTCATTGGCATCGGCGCGGCCACCAATATTGAAGCCGGGTACCAGCGGGATCACTGCGTGTGTCTGGCCGGTAATTGAGCAGACTCCGGTCAGCAGGAGGAAAAAATGTGTGGATGGCTTCATGGATGAGGGGGTGAGGAGGGAAGTGGTCAGCGGAGAATCATCCGGGGCGAGCGTGCGGAGTTCACTTCTGGCTGCCAAGCTGAATTTTGACGGTGGAAAATTTCACGCAGACAAAAGGCGGAGAGCTTGACGGAAAAATTTGTTTCTTATAAAACGGCGGGGGCGGCAACTCCCATCCCTTTCAGTCATGAAAATTAAAACGCTCTCTTCCATAACTGGTGTCCTGCATCTCTGTCTGACTTGCGCAGTGCCAGTGCTGGCCGGGTTCGTGAGTAACCCGAGTTTTGAGGATTCCTACAACCCGGCGTTCCCCCATTATGGAGCCAACGGGGGATGGGCGGGAGGCAGTGGATCGAATAATTCCAGCGGCCCGTTTCACAATGGCGGCACGCCGATCCCGGATCGCTCCCAGGCGGCATTTATACAGGGTTCCGGATCGCTGAGTCAAACCATCTCCGGACTGACGCCGGGGCAGACGTATTGGATTCAATTCTTTTACGATGCCCGTGCCTGCTGTGGCGGCTCCATCGATCTGGCGACGAAGTGGGACGCGACAACGCTGGATAACATTGTGAGCGTGACTCCCTCGACCGGTGGTGCGGGCTACAAGTTTCGAAATGTCGCCTTTACGCCAACGGCCAGTTCCGGGACTCTTTCCTTTGCAACACTGGCGGCCGGGGATGCCACGGCCTTGATTGACAGCGTCAGTATTATCCTCCGGGCTGCGGGTCAGGTGGTGGTGATGAATCCGGGATTTGAAGCCAGCGCCACTCCGCCTTATCCCGGGCTCGCTCCAGCCGTGGCGGGATGGACGAGCACGATTCCCATGGGCGTGAACAACCCCACTGGTCCCTATGCGGACAATGGGATGATCCCCGAGCAGGACCATGTGGGTGTGCTGCAGGGGGCGGTGGCGATTTCGCAAACGATCAGGGGACTGGTGGCGGGGGAGACGTATGCGGTGGGGTTCCGCTACAATGCTCGGAGCGGCAACATGCCGCAGCTCGATGTAAGTGTGAATGGAAGTTCCATTTTTAATGCCTCCGTCACTCCCGTGGGCACTTCGGCGGCTTATCGCACTGGTTCGGCAAATTTCGTGGCCTCCGGCACGACGGCCCTGCTGAGTTTCGCGCAGACGGCGGCGGGCGATCAAACGGTGCTTCTGGATGACATCCGGGTTGCGGGGGTCGTCGTGGAACCGATTCCGAATCTGCGCGTCAGCCCTGCGGTTCTGGAAATTTCTCCGGGCCTGCAAGGAACGGTTTCCTTCACGGTCTCGGCGCGGAGGCTGCAGGATGGGGAGTGCACGATCATCGTTAGGACGGCGAATCCGGCGGTGGCCAATTTTGTGGGAGCGAATGGAAATGGCGAAATCAGTCTGACCTTTCCGCAGGGAGGACCGGAGACGACGCTAATGGCCCAGGTGGAGGGAGTGGCGCGCGGTTCCACGTTGGTGGTGGTCGTGGACAATGGAGGGCATGATGGCGTGGATGGAACGGTGGCCATCAACGGGGTGACCTCGCTCGTGCGCAATCCAAGTTTCGATGCCGGGCCGCCCAATCCCGGAGTCGGCTACGGCCCCATTCCCGCCTGGTCCAACAACCCGCCTTCCTCCGGCATCAACAATGGATTCATGCCGTTCCTCGATAATGGAGTGGTGCCGGACCGCGACAATGCGGCCTTCCTCCAGGGCGGGCCGCAGGCGCTCACGCAGCAGATCATCAATCTCGTTCCCGGTGAGAGTTATGCCATCCAGGCATTTTACAATGCGCGCGGTTGCTGCGGGGGCACCATTGATATGACGGTGCGCTTTGCGGGCGTCAATCTGGCGACGATCCTGCAGGTGCCGCCGGTCGGCGCCGGGCAGCCGTTCCATTTCATCAATGTGCCCTTTGTGGCAGGCGCGGATTCCGGCCTTTTGGAGTTCGTGACCGCTGCTTCCGGGGATGCCTCGCTGTTGCTTGATGGCATCTGCATCGTTCCGCAAACTGCCGCAGAGGTGGTGGTTAAAAATCCCAGCTTTGAAGCATCAGGACCGCTGGCTTATCCCGGATACATGGGAGCCCTGGCGGGTTGGACACCCACCGGAGGGCATGGTCTCAACGTGGATGGCGCGGGTCCCTTTAGCGACAATGGCACGGCGGGAGCGCAGGATCGCGTGGCGTTTCTCCAACAGCACGCCTCACTCGCCCAGGTCATTGAGGGGCTGACTCCCGGCGCAGCCTATACGCTGACGTATCAGGTAAATGCCCGCAGTGGTGACAGCCCCGGGCCGGCGCCCTATCGCGTGTTGATCGACGGCAGTCCCGTGGTGGAGGAGGCCCAGGATGCAGTGGGCCCGGGAAATCCCTACAATTTGAAATCCATCGTGTTCAGCCCGGCAGGTGCCACCGCGCAACTGACCTTTGAATGCACTGAAACCGTCGCGGATCAATCGCTCCTCCTGGATGACATCCACATTTTTGCCGGCACTGGAACGGTGGCGCTTTCCATTGCGCCCCTGGGAGGAGACGCCGTGGACGTCACCTGGCCGGCCAGCGCACCGGCATCGCTCCTGCTGAAATTTTCCACCACCATGGGACCCGGTCCGTGGGCCTTGGTGGAATCTCCCCCCTACGTCGAGGGAGGCATGAATCACGTGCTGGAGGTCATCGACGGGCCCAGGAAATTTTATCGCCTGGAACAGCCGTAGGGTGGACGCCTGCCTTCCCGTAGCTAGAGTCGGTGTCCAAATGCGTCCGAGGCCTTGATGGAGAGGGCGAAGGCGGTCATGAGGGCGATGACTTTTTCGACATCCTTGAGGTCTACCATTTCGACGACCGAGTGCATGTAGCGCAGGGGCAGGGAGATGAGGGCGCTGGGCACGCCTTCGCGCACGCAGAAGATGTCATCGGTGTCCGTTCCGGAATAGCGTGAGGAGGATTCGTGCTGGATGGTGATGGATTCCTTTTCGGCCACCTTGAGCAGGCGATGGATCACATTGGGGTGGCAGCAGGTGCCGTGGGTGACGCTGGGTCCGCCGCCCAGTTTCACCGCGCCGTGCTTGGCTTTGTCGATGCCCGGCGAGTCCGTGGCATGCGTCACATCCAGGCAGAGGGCGACGCTGGGGAAGAGACGGTGCGTGACCATTTTGGCGCCATAGCCGCCGATTTCCTCCTGCACGGCATTCACCGCAATGACGGAGCAGGCCAGCTTGGAGCGGTGTTTTTTCAATCGCTTGAGGACTTCGGCGATGATGAATCCACCGATGCGATTATCCAGCGCCCGGCCCACGATCAAGCCGTCTCCAAAATCCTCGGGCCCATCCGCATAGACACCCGGATTGCCCACGCGCAGGCCGAGTTTCGCCACATCCTTGGGATTTGAGGCTCCCACATCCACGTAGAGTTCGTGCACCTCCGGGGCTTTCTCCCCGCCGGAGCGATCCCGGATATGAATGGCCGTGTTCCCAATAATTCCCTTCACCTCCCCCTTGTCCCCTTGGAAGATCACCTTGCGGCCCCGGGCTGTTCCATAATCGGAGCCGCCGATGCGGTCGATGTAAACGAAGCCCTCCGAGGAAATGTGTTTCACCATGAACCCGATCTCATCGGCATGGGCCTCGAGCATGAGTTTGACCTCGCTTTTGCCATTCCCGGCCAGTTCGGCCCAGGTGGAGCCGTAGGCATCGCAATCCACGGAATCGGCAAACTGCCCGGCGTAGGCGGCCCATTTGCGCTGCCCGGGCATTTCGAATCCCGTGGGGGAGGGGGTGGATAGGAGGTCGAAGAGAAAGTCTTTGGCTGATTTGTCCATCCCGCAATGGAGCCTGTTTGCGAGGATTCGTCAAATGCCGCGAATAATTGGGCCCGGCAGGCGTCCAACGATCACCCTGCATGAAACTCTCATCCTCACTTCCCGCCATGAAATCCAGCGGCCTCTCCTGGTCCATCATTGTCTTTGCCATTGCCGCCCTGCTGGTCATTATTTTGAAGAAATAGGCCCCCGGCCCCTGAAATTTTCCTTGCGCCGGGGGAAATTTCCATTATAGCCAGCCTTCCTATGGCAAAAACCTCCTGGCTCGAACGTGATAAACGCAAACGCAAAACTGTTGAAAAGTACGCTAAACTCCGTGCGGAGTTGAAGGCTGCTGGCGATTACGCCGGCCTTTCCATGCTGCCCCGTGACTCCAGCCCGACGCGTCTGGTCAACCGCTGCCAGGTCTCCGGTCGCCGCCGCGCCTACATGCGCCGTTTTGCCCTGAGCCGGATTTCCTTCCGTGAACTGGCCAATTCCGGGATGATTCCCGGGGTGACCAAATCCAGCTGGTAAGCTGACGCCAAACCAATTTTACGAAAGACGGATGCTGCGAGGCATCCGCTTTTTTGTGGTTGTCGCGGGTGAAAAAGCGGGTTTAGGACACGGGGTTGTCAGGGTTCGCACTCTTCCGGACTGGTCTGCAATCTTTTCGCCGGTTCTCCTCTCACATGTCATCACGATACGATATTCTCGAACGCCTGGGGGAGGGAGGGGCCGGGACGGTCTTCAAGGCATGGGATCGGCGGCTCGAACGCTACGTGGCCATCAAGCGCCTGCTGCCCCCGGAACAGCGCGAAGGGAAGGGGGTAGGGACGGATTTGCGCAAGGAGGCGGGGGCTCTGTCCTCGCTGCAGCACCCGAATATTGTCTCGGTCTACGATCTGGATGATCTGAACGGGGAACCGATCGTCGTGATGGAGTTTCTCAATGGCGAAACGCTGGAACAGACGTTGCGGCGTGGTGCCCTGACGCTGGGGGATTTTGCGTCGGTGGCGAGGCAGTCGCTGGAGGGGTTGGTGGCGGCGCATCGGTTGGGAGTGCAGCACCGCGACATCAAACCGTCGAACATCATGGTGAACTGGCTGCCGAACGGGGATTTTCTGGTGAAGGTGCTTGATTTTGGCCTAGCCGATTTCTCCGTTCGGCCGCAGTTGCCGTCGGAGGGTGCGGATGCGGAAATATTTGGATCGGTCTATTTCACGTCGCCGGAGCAGTTTCTGCGCGAGCGATCCGACGTCCGTTCGGACATTTACTCGCTGGGCTGCGTTTTTTATTATGCGCTCACGGCCACTTATCCCTTCGAGGGCAAAAGCATGGAGGAAATTGCCGCAGCCCATATCAACCAGGTTCCCACGCCCATTCTACGACTGCGCGGGGATGTGCCTCCGGCGCTTTCGCAATGGATTGCTTGGCTGATGCACCGGCAGCCGGAACATCGGCCTAAATCTGCCGAGGAGGCGCTGGACACCTTTTTGAAAATCCAATCCGGAGCCATCAAATCGCTCACCTTCGCGCCCAATATTCCCAAGGCCACCACCACGAGCGTCCCCGTGCGAAAGGAAATGCCCGCTGCAAAGACGAATGTCCCCCGACCACCGGGCCCCCGCGCGCCCATGGTCACGAAACCCATCCCCAAACCCCCGCTCCAGGTAATCGCCGATCGTCCCTTGCCGCAGACTCCCGCTCCAGTCGCGCCGCGTGCCCCCTTGCCGGGAACGCTGACGGCCCAGCCCGCCGGCCCCAAAGTGGGGGGCAGCCCAAAGTCCCGCAACCAGTCGAAGCTGATTCTGATTGGAATCTCGACCGCGGTGGTCACGCTGGGGATTGCTCTGGTCGCGGCCAATTATATGAAATCGGCTCCACCTCCGCCGGCGTTTCAACCAAACTTTCCTCCCGTGGTGAATCCCGTCCTCTGGCTTCGGTCCGACACTGGGCCCAAAACCAAGCGCGGAGAAACGCTGGCCCGATTGGGGGATCGCGTGGATCTCTGGGAGGATCAGGCTCCCGCAGGCGGTGCCAACAGCGCCCACTATATCAATACCGGGGCGGCCGAAGCGGATCGATTGCGGCGTCTGCCGGTGCTCCGGGAGATCAGTCTCATCAACAAAACGTTTCAGGTGCTGCATTTCGAAGGCACCTCCTTCCTCCTGCTGGCCACGGATACCAATCTCCAGGCCGCCATACCCAACAGCCTGAGTGAGCACAATCAGCCTCGCATGACCTATGGGCTGATCGTCCGCTTTGTGACTGGGCCGGGAAAACGCGTTATGCTCGGACCCGTGGGCAACGCGCCGCTCTGGCAACTCTTCAGCGAAGGTGGAAAACTAAACATTGGATCGCTGGCGGAAGGAGGCACGGTTTCCTCAGTGGATCTGCCGGCCAGCGACCAATTTTTCGGCATCCTTCTGACGCTCGACACACCGGCCAAACAGGCCCAGATCCATCTGATCGACTCCGGCGGCATGGTTACGGCCAGTCCCTCCTTGACCAATTTGGCTTCGGCCACGGTGATCAATCGGTTGCGGCTTGGTGCCGAAGGCGCGGTGAACGAGGCCACGATTTTTCATGGAGACGTCGCGGAGGTTTTTCTTTATGGTCAGGTTTTCACCGCGGTGGAAAGAGACCTTTTCCGCACTTATTTCCTGAAAAAATATGGCAAATCCAGCCCCTGACAACGCCCATTCATGAACGACACCCCCGCCCCCAGATCGCTCGTCCGCGCCCTGCAATCCCTTTCCCCGCAGCAACGCCGTTCCGGACTCGCCGCGTGGCTTGGGTGGCTGTTCGACGGATTGGACATGCATCTTTATACCCTGGTGGCCACGGCTTACGTGGCGCAGCTCATGATGGTGCCGGAAAGCGATCCCACGGTGGGGACGCATGGATCCATCATCCAGGCGGCTTTTCTGGTCGGCTGGGCGGTGGGGGGGGCATTTTTTGGGCGACTCGGTGATGTGCTGGGGCGCAGCCGGGCTCTGACGTTGACGATCCTGACTTATGCGGGATTCACCGGCCTTTCGTTCTTTGCCCAGGAATGGTGGCATTTGCTCATCTTCCGATTTCTGGCCGCCCTTGGGATTGGTGGTGAATGGGCGGTGGGAGCATCGTTGCTTTCGGAAACCTGGCCCAAGACTTGGCGTCCGTGGATCGCGGCTGTGCTTCAAAGCGCCGTGAATTGCGGGGTGCTCCTCGCCTGTGTCGCAGGCTGGCTGCTCGCCGGCAAGGAGCCAAAGTACATTTTCCTGATCGGGATTCTTCCCGCCCTGATCACGCTCTGGATTCGCAAGGCTGTGCCCGAAACAGAGGAATGGACGGAGGCGCGCAAGGGACAGGAGGTGCCGAAAATCAGTGCCCTCTTCAGTCCGGAGGTGCGGGGTATCACGTGGCGCGTCATGATCATCTGCGCAGTTTCCCTCACCGCCCATTGGACCTTCCTATTCTGGCAGCAGAAGCATGTGCTCAGTCTGCCGGAAATCGCGACGCTCGACAAAACCGGCAAGGATGGCGCAGTCGTCGCTGCCTTGATGTGGATCATGGTGGGCTCGCTGATTGGAAATTTCGTCGCGGGCGGATTGGCGAAGGTATACGGGTATCGCAGGACCATCTCGGGCATGCTGTTAGCCTACTTTGCGATCATGTTTCTCTCGTTTTCCCGGCAGTGGAATTGGGATTCGACGAAGCTGCTATTTGCACTCATTGGCATCTGCCAGGGGGTCTTCGGGTTGTTCACCATGTGCCTGCCACCGCTGTTCCCGGTGCTGCTGCGAACGACGGGTTCGGGATTTTGTTACAACATCGGGCGTATTGTTGCCGCTGGCGGCACCGTCTTTTTCGGAATCTTTGTGAAAGTTGGCGATTTTCGAACGGCGCTGCTTTATGCCGGATTTCTCTTCATCCCGGCGGCGGCTGTGGCTCTGCTGATGCCATCGGAGCCGGAGGAGGCGGAAGCCCAAAGCCAGCCTATTTGACGTAGGTCCGCCAGTTGTCGGTTTGCCAGGAATGCAGCCGGCCATCGGCGTTCTGGCGCAGGACGCGCGCGGCGACTTTGGGGAGTTGCACGAGTTTGGCTTTGGCCTCGGTTTCCTCCATGATGCAAAGTGCAGTGGCCAGGGCATCGGCCGTGGCGCCATCCTCTGCGATGACACTGGCCTGGATGGTATACGTGAGCCCCAGTCCGGCCTTGGGATCGAGGATGTGGGCGTAGTGGTTGCCGCCAATGGTCACTTTTTGGTTTAAATCACCCGAGGTGGCGAGGTGGGCATTGCTCAATTTCAGAACGACGTCCGGCGCGTCATCGTTTTCTTCCGGCAGTTTTTCAATTACCAGATGCCAGGCGTCCTTACCGGGAGGGCAGCCCATGGCGGCAATCTGGCCGCCCGCATCCATGAGGAAATGCGTGAGTTTAAACTTCGTTTGCAGCAACTGGGTGGCGGCATCAAGTGCGTATCCCTTGGCGATGCCGCCGAAATCCAACACCATGCCCGCACGGTCCAGGCGGACCGTTTTCGCCGATGCCGAAAAGTGGAGTTTGGAAAATCCGGTGGCCGCCAGTGCCTCGGTGAGGGTGGGGGAGTCCGGCAGGGTTTGCGATTTTCGCGAAGCTCTCCAGAGGCGGGTGCACGGCCCCAGTGTGACATCGAACGCACCCCCGCTCCATTGCCACCAGTGTTCCGAGGCCACCAGCAGCGCCAGGAGATCAGGGCTCAGCTTTATTTCGTGCTGACGTTCGGCAGAGGCTCCCAGGAGGGAGCTTTCACTGTCCGGACGGTAGTCCGAACACACCTGCTCGATTTCCTCGATGCGCTTGGAAACCGCCTTGGAAGCAGATTCTGCCTCCTGCTCATTTGCTGCGACAAGCTTCAGGGTGAAGAGGCACCCCATGTGGGGTTGCTGAAAGACAAAGACCTCCGTAGCCCTGCCTTTGGAAAGGAGAAGCCCAGCCACGCATAACAGAGCTTTCAAAACAGGACGCATACGCCCCATATGCCCTATTTCCCGCACTTGTCCAACAGCCGGTCCAGATACTTCGTGATGCCTTCCAGAGCCACGCGGTAATCTGATTCCGGCAGAACGAGGAGACTGCTGCGCGCCTGGTTCAGGTAATCACGCGCGGTGCCAATGGCCTGTTCGATGGCGCCTTCGTAATCCGCAATTCCCGCGAGCACATTCACCTCAATGGGCTCATGCTGCAGCATCAGCTTGTTGAGCTTTTGCTTCTGTGACTCCGATGCCATGTCGCGCAGGTAGAGGATTGGCAGCGTGAGTTTGCCCTTGATGAGGTCTGTCCCCAGGGTCTTGCCGATCTTGGATTCGTCTCCCACTAGGTCCAGCACGTCATCGTAGATCTGATAGGCTGTGCCCAGGGCCTCACCGTAAGATTGCATCGCCGCCTGCACCTCCTCGGAGGCTCCGCAAAGATGCGCCGAAAGTTCGGTGGCGCTGGCAAACAACGCTGCTGTCTTCATCCGGATGATCTTGAAATACTCCGGCAGGCTCAGGTTGAAATCGAATCGCCGTTGCGTCTGCAAAATTTCCCCCGAACAAACATCGTTTGATGCCCGGGCGATTTTCCGGCTGACATGATTGCCTTCAAACGTCGAAGCCAGCTCCAAGGCATGGGCAAACAGGCAGTCGCCCAGCAGCACGCTCAGGGCATTGCCCCATTTCACAGAAGCCGTGGGAGCCTTGCGGCGGATCGTGGCTCCGTCCATGATGTCGTCGTGAACGAGACTGGCCAGGTGAATCATTTCCAGGATGACCCCGAGCTTCAGCACCTCGGCATTGGCGCCGCCGCAGGCACCACCCGCGAGCAGGGCGAGCGCGGGACGAATGCGCTTGCCGCTCGTGCCGCAGACGTATTCCACATAACCAGCCACGCCAGGATCAAAGGCATTCGCCTGCGCCAAAATGGCCTCCTCCACACCCACCAACTGGTCAGCGACCAGGGCGAATGGGAAGACCAGTTCCTCAGGCAGGGACGTTTCAGAAGAGGGCGTTGCGATGGGGGGAGTCATGACGGCGAGCTTGTGATTTTTTTCACAAGCTATCGTAGTGGGAGTCTGCTCGGTGTCAATCATGGCAGTGGTGGGTTGCGTTTCGCGGGGGATTTTCGTTCAAAAGGCACCTCGCTTGGTTCAATATTTCTCTCTTTACAGAAAAGACAAATGATTTTGTAAGAAAAATCCATTTCTAACAAATTCGACTTGATGAACGCCAAGTTGACGAGGTGGGAAACAATTCCCTTTGACACTCCCAACCACCCGCGTAACGCAACGTTGGTATAAGGTGCAACCTCCTTTCACGTCCACTCCATGAACGATCTTATACCTCTCGGCCTTGCCTTCGATGATGTCCTGCTTGTGCCGCAGCACAGCGAAATTATTCCTTCTGAAGCGGATGTTCGCACGTGCCTTACCGATTCCCTGGCCTTGAATGTGCCCATCATCTCCTCGGCCATGGACACCGTCACGGAAAGTGAACTCGCCATCGCCCTGGCGCGGCAGGGGGGGCTTGGGGTGATTCATCGCAATGTCCCCATCGCCCGCCAGGCGGAAATGGTCGCGAAGGTCAAGCGCTCGGAGAATACGGTGATCGCGCAACCATTCACCGTTAGCCCCGAACTTCCGGTGCGCGATTTGCTGGAGACGATGGCGCAGCGGGGCGTGGCAGGTTTTCCTGTCGTTGATGCCCATGGGAAACTGGTGGGAATGGTGACGACGCGCGATGTCTGGTATGTGGAAAATGCCGAAAGCAAGGTCAGCGATGTGATGACTCCGCGCGAGCGACTTGTCGTCAGTGGCCCGGAGACTGGCTGGGAAACTGCGCGTGCCCTGCTCTACAAACACCGCATCGAGAAACTTCCGCTCGTCAACAAGGCGGACGAACTCGTGGGTATGATCACCAGCCAGGATATTCAGAAGCGGGAAATGTTTCTCGAGGCTGCCAAGGATGAACGGGGCCAGTTGCGGGTGGCGGCGGCGATCGGGGTGGGTGGCGATGCCCTGGAGCGCGCTGCGGCAGTGATTGAGGCTGGGGCCGATGCCCTGGGCATTGATGCCGCAACCGGTCATACCAGCAGGGTCATGGAAATGGTGCAGGTGCTGAAAAATCGCTTTCCACATGTGCCGGTCATCGCTGGAAATGTTGTAACCGAGCAGGGCGCGCGGGACCTTATTTCCTCGGGGGCCTCTGCCATCAAGATTGGAGTGGGGCCTGGTTCCATCTGCACCACCCGGGTCATTGCCGGAGTCGGAGTGCCACAGTTTACCGCGATCCAGCAGGTGAGTCGCGTCTGCCGCGAGCACGGCGTGGCCGCGATTGCCGACGGGGGAATTCGTTATTCCGGCGATATCGTTAAGGCGCTGGCCGCGGGTGCGGACATTGTCATGCTGGGGTCGCTGCTGGCGGGAACGATGGAAAGTCCCGGAAATTTGGTAAACTATCAGGGGCGAACATTCAAGGAATACCGCGGCATGGGCAGCCTCAAGGCCATGCGCCAGGGCTCCGGCGACCGCTACGGCCAGAACTCATCCGGCAAACTCGTCGCCGAAGGAGTGGAAGGCCGCGTCCCGTTCCGTGGTCATCTGCGCGATGTCGTATTCCAACTTGTCGGCGGCCTCCGCTCCGGCATGGGCTACTTGGGTGCCAAGGACCTCACCGACCTCCGTTCCAAGGCCAACTTCGTGCGTATTACTGCTGGTGGACTCAAGGAGAGCCATGCGCATGACATTGTCATCACTGAAGAACCGGTAAATTATCAGAGCATCTGATTTTTGAGGCCCAAGCGGTGGCGGGTTAACAGCCCTGAAAAGGGTATGACGAAGCCCTGCTTTATTTATGATGATGGTGAATGCGGCATCCACTTGGCACAAGGGATGCTGGAGAGGGAGGGGTTACACCTAATTAATCCGCAACCATAATTCCACATCTCCCATGAAAGCCAAACTCCTTCCCTGCCTAGTGCTCCTCCTGACCGGCCTGCTCTTCAATGCTAATGCCGCCCCGCTGAAAGTCGGTTATTCAGACTGGCCTGGCTATACCGTCCTTGAGGTGGCGAAGCAGAAAGGATGGTTCAAGGAGGCAGGAATCGAAGTTGAACTGGTTTGGTTCGACTACCTGCCCTCACTGGATGCATTTTCCGCTGGAAAGATTGATGCGGTGACCTGCGTGGCCACGGATGCGCTGGTGAATGGCGCCAACGGAGCCAAGAGCAAGATCATCGCCCTTTTGGATTACAGCGATGGAAGTGACGCGATCGTTGGCAAACCGGGAATCGAGTCCATCAAGGACCTCAAGGGCCAGAAGGTCGGTCTGGAACTCACCCTCGTGGAACACCTGCTGCTGCTCAAGGCCCTGGAGGTCAATGGCATGAAGCAATCCGATGTCGAACTCGTCAACACCCCGACGAACGAAACCCCCCAGACGCTCGCTTCTGGAAAAGTCGCCGCCATCGGCGCCTGGTATCCATCCTCGGGCCAGGCCCTGAAGCAGGTTGCCGGTTCCAAAAAACTTTTCTCCAGCGCGGAGGCCAAGGGCCTGATCTACGATGTGCTGGCGGTCAATCCCACCAGCTATGCCAAAAACAAGGAGTCATGGTCCAAGTTCACAGCTGTCTTTTACAAGTGTGTGGATTACCTACTGGATGAAAAAACCAAGGACGACGCGGTAAAGATCATGGCGGCCAAGGTTGGGGCGGAAGTTGCAGACTACGCCAGCAATGTCCCCGGAACTCATTTCCTCACGCTGAAGGAAGCCAAGGCAGCCTACAAGAAAGGCGAGGGTCTGGACTCCATTTATGGTTCCATGGCGGTTGGAAACAAATTCAATCTGGACAACAAGGTTTACAAGGACTCCCAGAAACCCGAAAGTTACCTGACCCCAAGTGTGGTTGAGGCCCTGAAATAAGTTTTCACCCACCACCCATATGCCGAAGCGCGACTGGCTGGGGTTGAAGCACGACCTGCCCCCACGGCGAAGATTTGTGCTGGCGCTGTGTTCGTTTCTCCTGCCGCTCGCGCTTTGGTGCGCCATCAGTTACGTGCCGTGGCTCTGGCATCCACTCGTCCATGTCACTGCACCTGGAGATGTGGACTATTTTGTCGAGGACATGGATGTGCCGCGGGCGGACTTCGATGCCGAACTGGAAAAGGTGCAGGCAGCGGGCGGCACGCTGCCGGAAGGATATCGGATCAATCCCCTTTACCTTCCACCGCCACACAGGGTGGCCCGGGCGTTTTACACAGCCTTTACCACCGAGCCGCGCCTGCCCAATGAGCCGTGGCTGCACGAGAGTCTGGCGCACAGCCTCCGAACCATCTTCTGGGGGTTTGTCATTTCCTCAATTTTCGGTGTGCCATTGGGCATTCTCTGCGGCACCTACCGCTTCTTCTCCCGCCTGCAGGAACCATTCATTGAGTTTTTCCGCTACCTGCCCGCCCCGGCCTTCGGAGCCCTGTGTGTGGCCATTTTGGGAATCGATGATGGCCCGAAGATTGCGATCATTTTCATCGGCACTTTCTTCCAGCAGGTTCTGGTCATCAGCAATACCGTGCGCAAGGTCGATCCCGGGCTCATTGAGGCTGCCCAGACCCTGGGGGCACGGGGGTGGAAACTGCTGAGGCGTGTGGTAATCCCGGCTTCGGTAAGCGACATCTATACCGACATGCGCATTCTGCTGGGTTGGGCGTGGACCTATCTGATCGTTGCCGAAGTCGTCGGCACGATGTCGGGGATCACGTATTTCATCAATCAGCAGGCGCGTTACCGGAATTTCGACAACGTCTATGCCGCCATCTTCATGATCGGCATCATCGGTTTCACCACAGACCTGCTGCTGGCTTGGATTGGGAGGGTGATCTTCCCGTGGAAACGGCGCTCCGCTGCCGCGTCAGGTAAGGGGTCATTGCTTGGCCGCATTTTCAACTCAAGACCCAAGCCTGCTAAGGCCGTCGAAGCATGAGTGCGGCCCTCGATTATCGCAATCTTTCCCCGGAGGTCGCAGCCCGGTTTGAACGCATCCGGCAGCGTCCCGTGATTCTGAGCGTGCGCGGCCTGAAGAAGACCTATGGCGTCAACGGCAGCACGCGCACTGTTTTCGACGGCGTTTCGATCGACATCCGCCGCCGCGAATTCATCACCGTCATCGGTCCCTCCGGATGCGGTAAATCCACCTTCATCCGCATCATCGCCGGTCTGGACGAATGCAGCGGAGGCGTGGCGCTGCTTGATGGGAGGGAGATTGGTGAACCCGGCCCGGATCGCGGAATGGTCTTCCAGGGCTATACGCTGTTTCCCTGGCTGACGGTGAAACGCAACGTCATGTTTGGCATTGAAATGCGCGGCAAGGACAAATTCACCGCCGAATCGGAAGCCCGGCAATGGCTCGACATGGTGGGACTTTCGAAATTTGAGGAGTCCTATCCCCATGAATTGTCGGGCGGAATGAAGCAACGCGTCGCCATTGCGCGGGCTCTCGCCAATGAGCCGCGCATCCTCATCATGGACGAACCCTTTGGCGCACTCGATGCCCAGACCCGCGCCCAGATGCAAAGCTACCTGCTACAAATTTGGAAGAAAGTGGACATCACGGTTCTCTTCATCACGCATGACCTTGAGGAGGCCGCGTATCTTTCGGATCGCATCATGGTTATGGGAACCAATCCGGGACGGATCGTGGAGGTGATTGAGAATCCCATTCCCCGCCCGCGCTCCACCGCACAGTTTGTTTCTCCTGAATATCTCGCACTCAAGCTCCGCCTTGAGGAACTCATCCATCCACCCATCGATGTTGAAGAGGACAAGTTGCCCGTCGTCAAACTCACCAAGGCAGGCGATGATGTCGAATGAATCCCCCGTTTTGCTGGAGAACCTTTCCTGGAGAGCCATCGCGGAACTCCAGGCTGGAGGTCAGGACATGCTGATCCTCCCCATCGGTGCGACCGAGCAGCACGGCCCCCACCTACCAATCAACACGGATACCGCCATCGCCTCCGCTGTCTGCTCCTACGCCTCCGCGAGAACCATGGTGCCCATGCTGCCCCCACTTTCCTACGGGGTTTCCGTCGGGCACACTTCCAAGTGGCCGGGGACATTTTCGATCAATCACGAAACCCTCATCGCCATGATCCGGGAGATCGCCCTGTGGAGCATGCGCACAGGGTGGAGGCGACTGCTCATCGTCAACGCCCATTTCGGAAACGACGCATCCCTTCGGGTGGCAGTGGATCGCATTCGGACGGAATTTCTGGGGGGAATTCAAATCGGCCTCAGACACACCTACCAGCTCACTACTGAGATTTGGAATTATTTCATCAATGACGCCGCAGACCTGCATGCAAATTGTGCGGAGACTGATCTCATGCTGCACTTGGCGCCGGACACCGTGCGCATGGATTGGGTGGAGGATGATCCCGACCGGACGGAAGGTCTCGTATTCAGTTACCCCGTCTCCCAAACAAGCCTGAACGGAATCACCGGCAAGCCATCGCTGGGCTCGGCTGATCGCGGCGCGAAAATGTTTGTCAAAATGGGCGAGGCGCTGGCCGAGATCATCAACCGCGCCCGTTGCGAAATCCCGCCCCTCGATCCGCATCACTGGTCCGACTCCAACGTCTTGTATTAAACCACCATCCCCACAGATAATCAATGAAGACCGATTCCGAACTGACCTCCATCCGCGACTCCCTCAAGGCCAAGGGCGTGAAATATTGCATTGGCGCCTATGTTGACATCCATGGTGTGCCAAAGGGTAAATTTGTGCCGATTGATCATTTCCTGGATTTCGCCAGAGGCTCCGAACTTTACACCGGATATGCGCTGGACGGCCTGGGCCAGAGTCCCAACGATGATGAGATCGCCTCGCTTCCTGACGTTGACAACATCATCCAACTTCCCTGGCAAAAGGAAATCGCCTGGATGCCGGCAGACAATACATTCAAGGGTGAGCCCTACGAAGTGAACACCCGCTGCGCCCTGAAAAAGGTATTGAAGCAGGCTGCCGACATGGGCCTCGGCATGAACCTTGGAATCGAATGCGAGCTGTTTGTCCTGAAACTGACCACCGACGGGAAGCTTGAGTTCCCCAATCCCGATGAGACGCTTGTGAAGTCATGCTATGACGTAAAGCGCTTCCTGGATCGGTTCACATGGGTCGACAAGGTCGCCAGCTGCATCAATGACCTTGGATGGGATCTGTATTCCTTCGACCATGAGGACGCATCATCCCAGTTCGAGTTCGATTTCAAATACGCCGACGCCCTCACCATGTGCGACCGCTACATTTTCTTCCGCTACATGGCCAAGCACTACGCCGCAGAGGAGGGATTGCTGGCGACGTTTATGCCCAAGCCCTTCGCCGACAAGACTGGCAGTGGCGCGCATTTCAACATGTCGCTGTATGATCTGGAGACGGGGAAAAACAGGTTTGCCCGTGCGCATGCAGACGATCCGCGCGGATTGGGTATCAGTGAGATGGCCTATCATTTCATGGGAGGAGTCCTGAAACACGGCCGCGCCTTGTGCGCTGCCTTCGCTCCCACGGTGAACAGTTACAAGCGGCTGGTGCGCCGGGGACTCATGGCAAACTATACGTGGGCGCCGGTGTTCAACAGTTACGGACGCAACAACCGCACAAACTCCGTGCGCGTGCCGATGGCGGGTGGACGCATGGAGTCCCGCAATGCCGATGCCGCCTGCAATCCCTACCTCGCCGCTACCCTGGTGCTGGCCGCGGGGCTTGAGGGCATCCGTGAAAAATTGGATCCCGGGAATTCCAACGAGGATAATCTTTACGCCCTCAGCGCGGAGGAATTCAAGGCGCGCGGCATCAGCGAACTCCCCCGCACCCTGGACGAAGCCGTCCGCGCATTTGCTGAGGATCCATTTGTGGAGGCCACGCTCGGCACCGAACTCCGCAACGAGTTCGTTGCCTACAAGAGCGAGGAGTGGCTCCAATACCACCAGCGCGTCAGCCAGTGGGAGATCGATCAGTATGCACGGTTGTTTTGAACCATGAGCACGTCATCCAGAAACGCGCTTCCGCAGTGGAGCGTCGAACAGATCCAAGCCGAGATCCAACGCATCGCGCAACTCCCGCTCGCGCAGGCCACGACCTTGCCAGCACAAGCCTACACGAGCGAGGCGTTCTTTGATTGGGAAGTCGATCACGTTTTCCGCAACGACTGGCTGCCCCTCGCGCATGTGTCGCAGATCCCGAACGTCGGCGACTACTTGAACATCGACGTCTTCGGCGATCCGCTCATCGTGGTGCGAGGCAAAGAGAACATCCGCGTGCTCTCGCGAGTGTGTCCGCATCGGGCGATGGACATCATGCCCGAGGGTTTTGGCTATGCCGGCCACGGGCCGCCGGACTGTGGCCATTCGCGCGTTTTCATGTGCCCGTATCACGCGTGGACGTTTGATTTGGACGGTCGGCTCAAAGGGGCGCCGGAGATGGAGAAGACGGAATGCTTTGATCGTGCGGAGTGGGGCCTGACGTCCTTCGCTTGCGAGGTGTGGAATGGCTTTGTCTTCGTCAATCTCGATGGTGCCGCACCGCCGCTGCATGAGCGACTCAGTGGTTTGGCCGAGGCACTCGCGCCCTGGAACATCAGTGAGATGAAGATGGTCATCCAAATGGAGTGGGACTGTCCTTTCAACTGGAAGGTGCTCGCGGAGAACTTCATGGAGTCGTATCACCACATCGGCGCGCACTCGACGACGCTGCAGCCGATGATGCCAGCCAAGCTCACTTGGAACGAACAAGAACGCCCCGCCTACATCCGAGCGCATCTGCCCGTGAAGCCCGCGATGCTCGATGACATGCTGGCTGCGGAAGCCCGCGGTGAGTCCGTGCATGGGATGCCGCCCATTGATCTGCCAGCGGAGTTGAGAAACGAGTGGCACATCTTCCTCGTGCATCCGCTCATGCTGATCTCGGCGAACCCGGATCGCCTCATCTTCTACCGCATGATCCCCGCCGCTGCGGATCGCGTGAAGCTTCTGACCACCACGCTCGTGCCTGCATCCACCACCGAGCACCTGAACTGGCCAGCGATGTGTGCCGAGCAGATTGAGATTCTGCGCAAGTTTCACATGGAAGACATGGAAATGTGCACCGCCGTGCAGCGCGGGTTCTATGCCAGCGGTTATCAGCGTGGCCGCTTGAGTTACTTGGAGATGTCCGTTTGGCTGATCCAACGATACCTTGCGGCCCGGATCCGCGGCGTTATGCCCGCGACCGACATTCCACCCGCGCCCTCTCAAAGGCCATGATGTGGACTGGCCACTGCCTCTGTGGAGCTGTGCGCTACGAAGCGCACGGCGCACCACTAAACACGTCCCTCTGCCACTGCGAAGACTGTCGCCGTGCCAGTGGCGCGCCGTTCCAGGGCTGGGTCTTCTTTGCCAAAGAGGACATCCGCATCATCACCGGCGAACTGCGCGTGCATCACTACGAAGGGCGCGAACGCGCGTTTTGTGCTGCCTGCGGCTCACCCATTAGCTTCTACGACAGCGCCTATCCTGATCTCTTGGAGCTGACTCTAGGCACCATGGATGACGCGGCATCACTGCAGCCTGACGACTACAACTGGATGGCCGATCATCTTCCCTGGCTCGTGCTTGATCCGGAGCTTCCAAAATTCACGCACAACGGACCACCACCATGTTTGACCTGACCAACAAAGTCGCCGTCGTAACTGGAGGAGCCTCTGGCATCGGCCTCGCCGTTGTCGAGCGCTTCGTCAAGGCTGGAGCGTGCGTGTTGCTGGTGGATCGCAACATTGCCAAGATCGAAGGCGCTGTGTTCCATCAAGCCGATGTTTCCGCCGAGGACGAAGTGCGCGGCATGTTGGAGCAAGCGAAGTCAGAGTTTGGTCGCGTGGACATCCTCATCAACAACGCGGGCATCCAACCGCTCGGTGTCAGCTTCAATGAACTCACACCGCAGCTTCTGCAGCGCACCTTTGAAGTGAATGTTCACAGCGTCGCCTTCGGTATCAAGCACGGCGGGCAACTGCTCGAAAGCGGCGGTCGCATCATCAACACGGGCTCCTTTGTAGGCATGATCGGCTCGCCCAGTGGCACCGCTTACTCCACTTCCAAAGCGGCCGTCATTCACCTCACCAAACTCGGTGCCATCGAACTGGCCGCGAAAGGCATCACCGTGAATTGCGTCTGCCCCGGCACCGTGCTCACGCCTGCTGTCACCGATATTCCCAACAACCCAGAGATTTCATTCGTGAGCAAGGCGACACCGTTGGGCCGCCTCGCGTGGCCCGACGAGATTGCTGCGGCGTTTCACTTCCTTGCCAGCGATGACGCGAGCTACATCACCGGAGCCAACATCCCAGTGGACGGAGGAATCACCGCCGGCTGGAACGAGTATCCGCTCACTTCACCGAACAACATTGTCGGAGGGCACTGGCATGACTGAACTCTACTCCCCTCCTCCACGCTTTATCTGGCCCGACGGTGCCAAGTGTGCCTTCATGCTGTGCTTTGATGTCGATGGCGAAACCACCGCGCTCTCCGAGGACCCAACGCTCGCTTCCCGCCTCACCACGATGTCGCAGTGCGAATATGGACCAAACGTTGGCGTGCCGCGATTACTGGGCTTGCTCGATCATTTGCAACTCCCGGCCACGTTTTTCGTGCCGAGTTACATCGCCGAACGTCATCCACGGATGATGGAAGCCATCGTCACCCGCGGGCATGAGGTCGGCGCACATGGGCACATGCACGAAAAGCTGGCCCATTTATCTCCACAGGAGGAACGCGCGGTTTTGGAAAAAAGTACCGGCATCCTTGAGCGTATCACGGGCAGGCGCCCCGTTGGGTTTCGCGCTCCATGGTTTGAGATCAATCCTGGAACACCCGGATTGTTGAAGGAGTTCAGCTATCTTTATAATGCCAGCATGATGGGCGATGACGTGCCCTACACGCACTCAAATGGTCTCATCGAAATTCCCGGCCAATGGATGCTGGAGGACTGGGAGCAGTTCGCCTTCAATGCCGAGCCAGCCTGGGGTTCCATTCCGCAGAATTGCAGCAACGTGTTCGATCTCTGGTGGCGCGAATTCGAGGCCATGCGTGATTTTGGCTGCTGTTTCGTGCTTACGCTGCATCCCTGGCTGAGCGGGCGCCCCTCACGGGTGCGGTTGCTGGAGGAGTTGCTGACAAAGGCGAGGGAACGAGGTTACGTTTGGTTCGCACGTGGGCAGGAGATTGCCGAATACGTTAGGGGCCATCCGGAGGCCAGAAGGGAGGTGAACTTCGATTTGCCATGAAACCGCGATGTTTTGTGTCCTGCTGGGGAAACGAGGTGAATATCACCGGCGCATTGGCGCTTGCTGCCGAATGGGAGGCCTGTGGAATCGAGGGACCGGTGCCGGTGGATGATGCCAACGTGGAAAGTTTGCGTCAGCGATCCGTGCCATGGATTGCAGAAATCGCGACCGGGGGCGGATACGTGCCCCGCGCGCACCTCTCCACTAAGGTTCATTTTGAGGATTTGCGTGATCAAATTGAAAAGTCCCTTCCGTTCAAACCGATTTTGATCAATGCCCTTGCCGGGAGCGACGCCTGGCCGATGGCCGAAGCCCTTAGTTTTTATGCGCAAGCGCTCGCACTCGAGAGGGAATTTGGCATCCCGATTGCGTTCGAGACGCACCGGAGCCGGCCTACGTTCCATCCCTGGGTGACGCGCGATTTGTTGAAGGGAATTCCTGAGCTGAGATTAACCTGTGATTTCAGCCACTGGTGCGCGGTGACCGAAAGGCTGGTGATGGATGAGGAGGGGGAATTGTTGGATTTAATCGCGAATCGTGCCCTTCATGTGCATGCACGCGTGGGCTACGAGCAGGGACCGCAGGTTCCCGATCCCCGTGTGCCGGAATATGCCGCCGCCCTCGTAGCCCATGAACGCTGGTGGCGGCGAATTGCGGAAAGACAAGTTTTGCATGGGAATCCTCTGCCCACGTTCACCCCGGAGTTCGGCCCGGATGGATACCTGCAGGAGGAGCTATTTACACGGAAGCGGGTGGCTGACCTTCGCGAGGTGAACCGTTGGATGATGGGACGATTGCAGAATGTGATTTAAACCCTAAATACTTCATACCAATTTGATTTTTCTTCATACGAATGGTCTGAATCGTGCTCAAGATTCCTTATCACAAAATGGCCGACCTTCCTTCCGCTGACTCCACCACTGCCCACCGGGTTACGCTCTCGTTGCCCGAGGGCGTGTTTCGTCAGTTTCAGGAGTTGATGATCGAGCGAGGATTCCACAATCGATCGCAGGCGGTGGCGGAAGTCCTCACCCAGCACATTGCCGACTATTACAGCCTTCGAGGCAACCGCATGATGGCCGGCACAATCACGCTTTTCTACGATCACAAGCGGCCCGGGTTGAAGCAGGAAATTGCCGACATCCAGCATGAGAGCATTCGGGAGGTGATCAGTTCCCTGCATGTCCTGCTGGAAAACAGTAACACCATGGAAGTGATTCTTGTTCAGGGTCCGGCAAAGCGGTTGCGCCAAATTGCCAACAAACTCCTCACCTGCAAGGGGGTGCTCGCTGGACGGCTTAACCTGACGCGCACCCTCATGCCACCCATTCAAACCCAGGCGGATGAACCATGACTCCCTTTTATAACATCGAACTCAGCGGCGCAGGCATGTGGTCGCGCGTCATTGGCAGGCATAAGACCCTGCGACTTACCGATCTCGAGGGCGGCGCCAATGTCGGCATGCTGCTCTATAACGCCACCGAGCGTCATGAACGCTACAACATGCCCGATACGCTCAAGGGCCAGCACATTTTCTACCTGCGCGCCCCCTATTGCCTTCATTCGGACATGGGGAGATTGTTCGCCTCGATCACCCGGGATGACGTTGGCTGGCACGACTCCGTGTGTGGGGCTAGCGATGCCTCCCTGGTCCTTAAAAAATATGGGGAGAAAAATTTTCAAACCGCCCGCAATGATTTTCATCGCAATGCCCGGGACTGCTTCCTCATCGAGCTTTCGAAATGGGGACTGGGCGAGCGTGATCTGGTTCCGAACCTTAATTGGTTCAGCAAGATTGTGGCGGACGAGGAAGGGCGGCTGGATTTTGTCAGTGGAAACTCAAAGCCGGGGGACTCAGTCGATCTGCGATTCGAAATGGACACGCTTGTGGTGCTGAACACCTGCCAGCATCCGCTGGATCCCGATCCACAGTATCACCCGCGTCGGGTGCGGCTCGAGGTCCTCAGGAGTGATCCTCCCGCTGTCGATGACCCAAGCTTCATCGTGCGGCCCGAGAACGCCAGGGCGCATTGCAGCACCGAAGAATTTTACCTCCTCGCCCGATGATCGCATCCCACCTCAATCCTTCTGAAGCAGTTCACGACGAGATCGTGCCTGCGGGCGATCACTGGCTGCATCTTGTTAAAAAAGGGCAGACCCTGCGCATCGAGGATCTGGAGGGAAACCAGGCCGCCGACACTCTGTTTTATAACGCCCATGATCCGCTCGAACGCTACAGCGCGAGCGATACCATCCGTCATCAGGCTGCGCTTTATTTGACGACGGGAACGAAGCTCATGTCCACACGGGGTAATCCGCTGCTCACTATCGTGGCCGACACCTGCGGCCGGCACGACACGCTTGGCGGCGCTTGCTCACGCGAAAGCAACGTTATGCGTTACGCAGTCGAAAAAGAGCCGATGCATGCCTGCCGCGACAGTTTTATCCGCGGCGTGCAATGCTGGAGCCACGGCATGGGCAAGCGCGACATCACCTGCAATATCAATTTTTTCATGAATGTGCCCGTGACACTGGATGGCCAGCTCAGCTTTGCCGATGGCGTCAGCGGCCCGGGACGGTATGTCGAAATGCGCGCCGAAATGGATGTGATGTGCCTCATTTCCAACTGCCCGCAGTTAAACAATCCCTGCAATGCCTACAACCCAACCCCGGTGCGCGTGCTCATCTGGGACTGACCTATGTTTACCAAAGTCCTCGTGGCCAATCGCGGCGAAATCGCCTGCCGCATCATCCGAACTCTCAAAAAAATGGGCGTTGGCTCCGTTGCTGTATATTCCGAAGCGGATCGCGACGCGCCCCATGTCTCCATGGCCGATGAGTCCTATCTGCTGGGCCCCGCGCCGGTGGCCGAGAGCTACATCAACCAGAAGCGATTGTTGGAAATTGCATCTCAATGCGGTGCGCAGGCGGTTCATCCCGGATATGGATTGCTCAGTGAAAATGCGGGTTTCGCCGAAGCCTGCGAACAGGCCGGCATGGCTTTCATGGGGCCAACGCCTGATCAAATGCGCGCCTTTGGATTGAAGCACACCGCGCGTGAACGAGCCCTGGCCTGCAAGGTTCCATTGGTTCCAGGCTCGGCCCTGCTGCGCGATGCGGACGAGGCGGTGAGTGAGGCGTCGCGCATTGGTTTTCCCGTCATGCTCAAGAGCACGGCGGGCGGCGGCGGAATCGGAATGCGGCGGTGTGATGACGTTGCATCACTGCGGGCCGCGTTTGAATCCGTGGTGCGTCAGGGGAAATCAAGTTTCGGGGATGGCGGGGTGTTTGTTGAGAAGCTGGTCGTCAATGCACGGCACGTTGAGGTGCAAATTTTCGGCGATGGAAAAGGCTCGCTCGTTTCCCTGGGGGAACGCGACTGTTCGACGCAGCGTCGCAATCAGAAAATCATCGAGGAGACACCAGCGCCGAACTTATCCGATGAGACACGCTATGCACTTTGGGATTGCGCCGTGCGGTTGGGGAAATCCGTAAACTACCGTTCGGCCGGCACCGTGGAGTTTGTGTATGATGCCGACACCAACGAGTTTTATTTCCTGGAGGTGAACACCCGGCTGCAGGTAGAACACACCGTCACGGAATGCGTTACCGGACTGGACCTCGTCGAATGGATGGTTCGGACCGCCGCAGGCGAGGATGTTGGGTTGGAAAGCTTTGCTTTTACGCCAAAAGGAAGCGCCATCCAAGTCCGTGTTTATGCGGAGGATCCTAACAAGGACTTCCAACCGAGCTGCGGGCGCCTCACGGATGTGCAACTTTGCAGGGAAGCCCGCTGTGATGGATGGATCAGCACAGGAACGGAAGTCACGCCGTATTACGATCCGCTGCTGGTGAAGATTATAGTGCACGGTGCAGACCGCGCCGACGCCATTTCCAAGATGCAGCATGCGCTGGACCATTCGAACGTCAGTGGCATCGAGACGAACCTGGCCTACCTGCGGCAGGTGATTCGCGATCCACTTTTCACCGAAGGACGCATCACCACGCGCGCCCTGGCCACTTCATTTCAGTATCGACCTTCAACCATCGATGTGCTCGCTCCAGGAGTACAAACGACAGTGCAGGATACGCCGGGGCGGCTTGGCTATTGGGAAATCGGCGTGCCTCCCTCTGGGGCGATGGATCCGCTGGCCCTGCGCATCGCAAATCGACTGATCGGAAACGAGGAAGGGGTCGCAGGTCTTGAAATGACTCTGGCGGGGCCGACGCTCCGATTTAATGCGGACACTACCATTTGTCTGACTGGCGCAGAAATGAGTGCGGAGTTGGATGGTGCTTCCGTTGCCTTCTGGAAGCCGATCTCCGTGCTTGCCGGACAGACGCTTAAGCTTGGGCGCACCACCGGACATGGGTGCCGCGCTTATCTGGCAGTTCAGGGTGGATTGGATGTGCCGCTTTATCTGGGAAGCTGCTCGACGTTTACGCTGGGGAATTTCGGCGGCCACGCTGGGCGGGCGTTGCGCGTCGGCGATGTTATTCACATCAACCCTGCAACTGCGGCCATCGGTTCTTTCTCTTTGGCCAAGCTCCATCCCTTCTCTGCCGGAAACAAAGTGGACACGATTCGCGTCCTCTACGGTCCACACGGTGCGCCTGATTTTTTCACTCCTGAAGACATCGAAATGTTTTTTGCAACGGAATGGGAGGTTCATTACAACTCGGCGCGCACCGGTGTGCGTTTGATCGGACCAAAACCCACCTGGGCGCGTGCGGACGGTGGTGAGGCAGGATTGCATCCCTCGAACATTCATGACAACGCTTATGCGATCGGCTCCATTGATTTCACCGGCGACATGCCAATCATCCTGGGACCGGATGGCCCGAGCCTGGGCGGCTTTGTGTGCCCGGCTGTTGTCGTCCATGCTGACTTGTGGAAAGTGGGGCAACTGAAACCAGGAGATCGCATCCAGTTCGTGGCAATTTCGCTGGAGCAAGCAGAGGCGCTCGATGCGTTTGTAGAAGATTCCATGGCGGGTGGAACACCTCCGGAATTAACAACGGGTGGACTGGCTGCTTTGCAGGCAGTGCGGCATCGCATCGCGGCTTGCGCATCACGCCCCGAAGTTGTGTATCGTCCGGCGGGGGATCGCAACCTGCTAGTGGAGTTTGGGCCTCTGGTGCTCGATATCGCCCTGCGCTTCTGGGTGCATGCCGTCTATTTAAAACTTCAGTCGATGAATCATCCCGGCATCGTGGATCTCACGCCGGGGATTCGTTCGTTGCAGATTCATATCGATGGCGAGCAGCTGCGACTAGAGCAGGTTGAACGTTTGGTGGAAGAGTTAATCTCCTCGCTGGATGATGTGGAGCATTTGAAAGTGCCATCCCGCATCTTGCATCTTCCGCTCTCATGGGACGATCCTCAGACGCAACTGGCCATAGACAAATACATGCAATCGGTTCGGCCCGATGCTCCTTGGTGCCCCAGCAATATTGAGTTCATCCGTCGCATCAATGGGCTGGAGAGTATCGCCGATGTGCAGCGCATTGTTTTCGATGCGAGCTATCTGGTGCTTGGGTTGGGTGATGTTTACCTTGGCGCGCCGGTCGCGACACCGCTTGATCCACGGCATCGCCTGGTCACGACCAAATACAATCCCGCCCGCACCTGGACGCCGGAGAATGCCGTGGGCATCGGAGGTGCCTACATGTGCATCTATGGTATGGAGGGACCGGGCGGTTACCAATTTGTGGGACGCACCATTCAAATGTGGAATCGTGATCGGGTCACGGATGTCTTCGAAGATGGCAAGCCGTGGCTGCTGAGGTTCTTTGATCAAGTGCGGTTCTATCTTGTCAGTGCGGACGAGTTGATGGAGCTGAGGCGCGATTTCCCTGCGGGACGTTTCACGCCGCGCATCGAACAGAGCAGTTTCAGACTCAGTGACTATCTCGAATTTCTTGAAAGCGAATCACCAAGCATCGCTGCGTTTCGTTCCTTTCAGCGCGATGCCTTCGCGGCTGAGCGTGAACGGTGGAGGATCGCGGGGCTGGACGTCACGGAATCGACTTCCAGTGCGATGACGGCGGATACAGAGATCACGCTGCCGGACGGCCATGAAGCGGTTGTCAGTCCGGTGACTGGAAGTCTTTGGAAACTGCAGGTCGCCGTCGGTGATCGTGTGGAGGAAGGACAAACGCTGCTCATCGTTGAGGCCATGAAGATGGAGATCCACGTTCCGAGCACGACCTCGGGCACCGTGGCGGCGCTGCATGTGAAGGAAGGTCAGGCAGTGACTCCGGGCCAAACTCTCATCTCCGTGCAACTATGATTCCAGATCTTTCCATTTCCGCGCTGCTCAAGGCCTATCGGGAGGGATCCTGCAGCCCCAGGGAAATTGTTCTCGATGCATGGAGGCGCGCCGCGTCGGATGATCCGGCGATCTGGATCAGTCGGCCCACGGAAGAGCAGTTGAGAGAATCGCTTCGAGCACTCGAAGGAGAATCGCCTGATTCCAAGCCGCTCTACGGCATTCCTTTTGCCATCAAGGACAACATTGATTGCGCTGGATTTCCCACCACGGCCGCCTGCCCGGCATGGAGTTATGAGCCAGCCCAGCATGCTTTCGTGGTTAAACTGCTGATTGATGCCGGAGCCATTCCCATGGGCAAGACCAACCTTGATCAGTTCGCCACAGGACTTGTCGGCGTGCGTTCGCCGTATGGGGTGCCAGGAAACGCTTTCAATCCAGATTACATTCCTGGTGGCAGCAGCGCGGGATCAGCGGTGGCGGTGGCGAAAGGCCTGTGCAGTTTTTCATTAGGAACGGACACTGCTGGATCGGGGCGCGTTCCCGCTTCGTTTAACAATCTCATCGGGCTTAAGGCGACGCGAGGTTTGTTGAGTTGCACCGGGGTTGTGCCTGCGTGCCGGACGCTCGATTGCGTCTCCATTTTTGCGCTGACGGCGGCGGATGCGTCGAGTGTTTTGAAAGTGGCGGCTGCGTTTGATGAAGCGGATGCCTATGCACGCAGTGCAGGATTGAGTGCGGAGTTTTCCTGGCCGCCTAAGATTGGTGTTCCGAGGTCCGATCAACTGGATTTCTTTGGCAACGATGATGCCAAACGATTGTTTGATCATGCCAGACAAACCATCGCCGGAATGGGTTGGGAAATCATCGAAGTGGACATCAGCGCCTTTCTTGATGCAGCGCGTTTGCTCTACGAAGGGCCGTGGGTGGCGGAACGCACCGCAGTTGTCAGTAAACTTCTCGCAGAACAGCCAGAAGCCCTTTTGCCAGTGACTCGCACAATCATTGAAGGCGGTCTCAAGGGGACGGCGGTGGATGCTTTCCGGGCGCAATATCGACTCGCGGAACTCAGGCGCGCCAGTGAAGCCACGTGGCAAAACATCAATTCTCTGCTGATGCCAACCGCCGGGACTATTTATACCAGGGCAGAAGTGGAGGCCGAACCGATCAAACTCAACAGCAACCTTGGTCGTTATACGAATTTCATGAACCTGCTTGATCTCTGCGGCTGTGCCGTTCCCGCCGGATTTCAGTGCAATGGCCTGCCCTGGGGCGTGACTTTCTATGCGCCCCCTCATGGCGATGCACTTGTGCTCGATTGCGCGGCCCGCTTTCACGCTGAGGCCAATCTTCCGCTTGGAAAATCCTCCGCAATGAGCAGTGACGTGCCACTGCCTGAATCGCCACCATCCACAGTCCCCATGATGAAGATTGCCGTCTGCGGGGCTCACATGGAGGGACTCGCGTTGCACTGGCAGTTGAGCGACCGCAAGGCCCGCTTTGTGCAACGAATCCAGAGTGCGCCTTGCTATCGACTCTACCTGCTACCCGCAAACGGACGCATTCCTGACCGGCCTGGCATGGTCCGCGTCAGAGAAGGCGGAGCCGCCATCGAACTCGAAGTCTGGGAAATCCCCAAATCCACCATGGGATCCTTCCTCGAAGGCATCGCCGCGCCGCTGGTCCTGGGCCGTGTGCAGCTCGCGGATGGATCGCACGTGTGTGGTTTCGTTTGTGAAGGCCTGATCAGCGAGACAGCCAGGGAAATCACGAGTTATGGAAGTTGGCGAGAGTGGCTCACCTATCAGACGACGGAATGAAGCATTGAGGCCGGATTGATAGCCTCAGGGTCGGAGTCAACCATCTACCGTTCAGATGCCCTCGATTAAGCCGTCATTTTTCCGGCACATTCTTCCCAGCAATTTTGGTTTCGGGGGAGGTGAAATTCCTGTCATTATAGATTGAATGGTGGACCTGGTTTGCAGGAAGCCTTAGGGTTAAATCGGTAAACTCTCCCTCCCCATGAAACCTTCCGCTACGGTTGCTGTGATTCCATTCCTGCTTCTGCATAACGCCTTTGCGCTCACCGAATACCAGGAACTCACAAATTGTTTTGCGCCCATCACAACCGCTTTTGCTGGAAACGGGGCAGCCTCCAATTCCTCGGTCCCTGAGGCCAGCGACTGGATTCCATCCTACGAATATTCAATGGCGACAAACGTGGACCTTTCCAATCCCCACATGGCAATGGCGGATGCACTGGGCAATGTGTACATTGCCGACAAGGCCAGTCACTCCATTCTGGAGGTGACCACGGATGGTCGCATTCACACTTTTGCCGGAACGCATGCCTACCCCTACACTGGTCCTCCCCCTGCCTACACCCCGCCCCCTGGTTTCGTGGATGATGGTCCGGCTCCCGCCATCGCGCTGAACCTTGTCGCCTGCAACGGTCTCTTTGTCTTACCCAACGGTGTCGTCTACATTTACGATGCAGGGAGCCATCGGATCCGCAGGGTGGGCCTGGATGGGATGATGACCACGGTGGTTAATGATCCGGATGGGGAAATCCAACCGGGGGACGACGCTTCCCGGCGGTACCTTCCGTCCGGTCGCGGTTTGTGGGTGAGTGCCAACGAAGATCTAATTTATTACACTCATGAGGTTCCTGACTACGCGGCCCCAATTCCCGTCGGCGTTTCCATCTCTCATCCTCCTCTGGGTGGGGTTGTTAAAAAATGGACCCCAACCGGGGGGATTCAAGCGATCACTGCTTTTCCAGTGACTCCGACGCTCAGCAATCTTGAGCTGATCAATCCCGGCAATATCGATGTAAACCCCATCACGCATAAGCTGTACGTATGTGACCGCGCCGAGAATGCCCCAGGAGGAAATTCCCACTCTGTGGTTTACCGTATTGATGCGGAAGCGACTGATCCGCTAACCGGAACCTCGACCAAAACCATTGTCGCAGGACTTTACGGTGCGACCGGAGGAGGAGTCATCGAAGGAACCCCGGCCACCACCGCGTATTTATTTCAGGTTCGCGGCATTTCCTTCACACCCAATGGCGGATATTTCCTTTGCACCCACAAGGGTGGGCAGGTGCTCTATGTGGACACGGCGGGATTCATCCATATTTTTATCAATGGAAAAGGGACCAAGGATGTCAACTTTTACAACAGCACCTTCCCCCTGTCTATTCCGGTAACCAATCAACTGTGTCAGAATCAACCGCGGTCTGTGGCGGTGACGCCAGACGGTAGCGTTCTGGTTGTCAGCAATGATGGGGGGCGTGTTCGCAAAATTCAAAACATCTGCCCATCGCCTGCTCCGCAAATACAGATTGTCGAGACGGTTGCCGGTCCGGACCGCTTTCATCTGACCTGGGACAGTCTCCCGGGACGAACCTACATCATTGAACGCAGTCCCAACCTGCTCCCGGAATCTTGGGAGGTTGCCAGCATCGTCACGGCGGAGGATGTTGCTACTGAATTTTTCGATCCGTTTGTGGCCGGGCAATTGCGGGAATTTTACAGGATTTCAACCCCAAGATAGGTCTCGGATTATGGTGCCGATTGACATCGCTGTCGGTTTGCAATTTAGTTGCATCTGCGAGACGCTGCGACTCAAGCCATGACGTTCCAATCCCCTGCCATTCTCTTCTGCTCATGGGCGCTTTGCTTCCAGCCTGCGTCTGGCGGGGAAGGTGTCGAAAATTTCGCCTTCCAGAAGGAGCTTCCATCCGGTCCCGGCATCGCAGCGGAGTTCAAGGCGGATGTGGGATTGCAGAAAAAGGAGGGGGTGATTTTTGCGGATGGATTTGAGTCCGGGGATTTTGCGGCATGGGACGAGAAGGATGAGGAGAAGAAAAATGTTTTCACCTTTCCATCGCCAGAATCCCCTGAGTTGGGAAACCATTGCCTTCGTGCTGAAGCTCACCTTGGCAAAGACACGGGCGGGGGTGTCACCAAATGGTTTTCCTCTGCCGGGACGCTTTTTATCCGCTTCTACACCGAGTTCGCACCGGATTGCGATTACGTGCATCATTTCGTAACCTTACGGGCCAACAAGAGCCTGCAGGGTGCCGAAAAGTGGAACGGATTCGGTGGGGCCGGTTTAAAGCCCGTCGGTGATGAACGATTTTCCACCGCCATTGAGCCCTGGGGAGACTGGGGGCGAAATACCGCGCCAGGTCGGTGGAATTTTTACAGTTATTGGAACGAAATGGAAACCTCTCTCGACGGTAAATTCCAGGGCCATTCCTGGGGCAAATCCTTCGCAGTAAAGGACAGTCCATTGATCACCAAATCGAAGTGGATTTGTGTCGAATTTATGTTGGTTCACAACACGCCCGGCAAACGGGATGGTGAACAGGCGTATTGGATTGATGGGACGCTAATGGGCCGCTGGAAGGGCATTAACTGGCGGAAGCAGGAGAAGCTTATGGCCAATGCGCTGACCGTGGAAAGTTACATCACGGACTTATGGACGAAGAACCCGGTAAACGTCGTGTTCTTCGACAACGTTGTCGTCGCCACCAGGTTCATCGGTCCGTCGGGAAAATAAGCGGCGAGGCTTTGTTCATTGCCGTCGGCGATCCACGAATTCCGGCAGGGCCAGTGACCAGCGGATGGCGGCGAGCCGCAGCGCCAGAATCGTTCCGGCGCTGATGAGGAATGGCCAGGGATGGGAAACGGACGGGACATATTTTTCCAGGATTACGAAAAGCGTGGCTCCGACCATGGCGGCCACGGCGTAGAGTTTAATTTCACGGCGGAAGACGAGGGGGATTTCATTCAGAATCACATCCCGCAAAATTCCTCCAGAGACACTGGTGACGGTTCCCAAAGCGACCGCGGCGAGCGGGGTGGATTGAAACTGCACCAGCGCCTTTTCCGCTCCGATGATCGCGAAGAGAGAAAGCCCGATGGCATCGGCAAGTTCCAGCAGCCAGGGAGGCAGGGGGAGTTGCCGTGACCGGGCGGTGAAAAATGTCAGGAAAGCGAAGACGAGGGCGGTGATGACGTGGTCGGAATTTCGGATCCAAAAGACGGGCGTATCTCCGAGGCAAAGATCCCGCACGGTGCCTCCACCGAAAGCGGTTACAAGGGCGAGGACTGCCACGCCAAAAAGATCGATGCGACGCCCACGCGCTGCGAGCACGCCGGAAATGGCGGCTGCGGCGACGCTGGAGTGTTCGAACCAGACGATGAAGGGAAGTCGGTCCATGGATCAGGCTTCCTCAAGATTTGCCGACTGAGCCCTTAGGCGAAACAATGCCTGCAAGCGCGCGGTGACCGGGCCTGCAGGAATCCTGTGCTCGTCGGCCTGAGTGATCGATTGGACCTCCCTGAAGGTGGAGGTGAGGAAGGCTTCCTCTGCCGTCCACAGGGCTTCACGGGGCAGGGGATTTTCCTGCAGCGGGAAGCCTGCAGCTGTGGCTATTTCCATGACAATGGCACGCGTGATTCCCGCCAGACAACCTTCTGCAAGCGGGGGAGTATGCAGAACTCCATTCTGAACAAGGAAAAGATTGCTCCCGGAACCTTCACACAGGTGACCCTGCGTGTTGCAGAACACCGCTTCCTGCGCGCCCTGGGCTTGGGCGGCGGCGAGAGCGATGACATTTTCGCCGTAGGAGGTGCTCTTGATTTGGTTCAAGGCTCCGTGCTCATTGCGGGTCCATTTTACGAGATGGACTCTGGCCAGTTCGGGACGTTTGGGCAAATTGGCTGAGGCGACCACGAAGGTCGGTGCATGTTCCTGTCCCAGTTCGGATCCCAGCGGAGCTTCGCCCCGGGTTAAGGTGATGCGGAGGCGGGCATGCGTGCAACCGTTGGCCGTTATGACTGCGTGCACGGCATGGCGCAGAGTTTCGTAATCAGGAACCGGCAGTCCCATGAGCGAGGCGGAATGGCAGAGGCGTTGGTAGTGACGGCGGAGGGCGAAAGCTGTGCCACGGTAGGTGATGAGCGATTCAAAAACGCCATCGCCCACGGTGAAACCGTGATCCATGGGGGAGAGGCGTGCGGAAGCCAGCGAAGTCAGCCGGCCATTGAGATAAATGCTATCGTGCATGGCCTGCATCATCATGCCGGATCCTCAAAGCGCAAATTTTCGAAAGGCTTCGATGGCCTCGTATTCCGCCATGCCCAGTTTGTCATAGAGAGCAGCGGTATGGCGGTTCTGTTCGCCGGTGAGGAGTTCGGGGACATTCTGGGTGTGGAACTTCCGCATGGCATTGAGTTTGTTGTGCAACTGATCCGGGCTCATGGGCACCGCCATGTCGATTTCATGCAACTCACATTCCTTCTGGTGTCCGCGATACACCCAGATGCGGCATTTCTCATACCATTCCGCCGCCGCGCAGGTTTCCAACGCCAGTCGCAGCGCGCGAAAGGCCACACCCTGCACACTGCTGGGATCCGCCAGATTGCCCGTGGCAAATATCAAATGCGGCTGCACCCGGTCCAGCACCCCGCGCATAAGCTGCACATCCGCATCGCTCAGTGCGAAATTCCGATACCGTCCCGTGGAGTAAAAGGGAAGGTCCAAAAACGTCGTCTTCCTCACTCCCAGGCTGCCCGCGGCGTCTTTGGCTTCGCCACGGCGGATGCGACCCTTCAACTTCCGCAACTCCGCACTGGGCAGACCGAACGACCCCTTGGTGTTGATTTCCTCAAGCAATTGCAGGGCGTAAGCCTCCTGTGCCTTCCAGCCTGATTGCTCGCGCGCTGTTTCCACGAGGACCTGGGCAAAGCGGGTGGCTTCCGCATCGGTGACGCGGAGATCGCCACTGGTCTGGCAGATGACCTCGACATCATGGCCCTGCGCCACGAGCCTCTCCAGCGTGCCTCCCATGCTCATGACATCGTCCTGCGGTTCAGGAGCAAAGACCAGGACGCGTTTCTTTTCGGGGTGAGCCTTGACGGGCCGATTGGTGTCATCCGCCCGGGCCTTGCCGCCGGGCCATCCGGTGATGGTGTGCTGCTGCTGGTTGAAAATTTTGATGTTTAGATCGTAGGTTCCCTCCTGGCCAGTCACGAGTTCCCCCATGCCGTTTTCGTTGTAATCGCCGCTGAGCAGCTTGAGGACCGGTTTTTTTTCCTTGGCGGCCAGCCAGCAGACGGCCCGGCGTTTTTCAGACGCGGTCCACTCCACGGGACCGACGAGCCAGGGAAGGCGGATGCGGGTGAGTTGTGCCGCGCCGGAGGCGTTGAGCAGGAATTCGGCATGCGGATGGCTTTGCAGGAAACTTGCCGAGATACTCTCTGTTTCCGGCCCCTCCACTGCCTGCTGGACAATGGCCGCCTTGTTTTCGCCCCAGGCCATCAGAACCAGTCGGCGCGCACGAAGAATGGTTCCGACCCCCATGGTGATGGCGAAACGCGGGACATTTTCCTCGCCCTGAAAGTCGCTCGCCGCATCCCGGCGCGTCAGGTCGTCAAGGGCGATGAGACGCGTGCGCGATGTCTTGGCGGAGCCGGGCTCGTTGAAGCCGATGTGGCCTGTGCGTCCAATCCCGAGGATCTGCAAATCGATGCCCCCGGCGGCTTCGATCGCCCGTTCATAAAGCTCGCAACTCGCAAAGACCTCCTCCATGGCCACCGTTCCATCCGGCACGTGGATTTGATCGGCCGGGATGTTGAGGTGGTTGAACAACTGCGTGTGCATGAAATGCCAGTAGCTCTCCGGGTGGTCGTGCCCGAGGCCGAAGTATTCATCGAGATTGAACGTCATGACGTTGGCGAAGCTCAGCCCCTCGTCCTGGTGCAGCCGGATCAATTCCCGGTAAAATGGCACCGGAGTCGAACCCGTGGCCAGACCGAGCACGGCCTTTTTCCCTGCGGATTGTTTTTCCAGAATCAAGGATTTCACCTCCTGCGCCAGGGCCGCGCAGGCCTCCTGGGCGGTGGGGAAGATGACCGTTTTGATTTTCTCGAATTGTTCGGCAGCAGCGTTCATAGTTGGAGTAACATCCGGATAATTGGCCTCACGGCAAGTTTCCAGACGTCGGGGTGATGGAATGAAACCCAGCGAGTCTGAAAGGATTTCTGCTGGAGTTCTCGCGGGAGTGCATTAGACGCAGGGATGACTTCGCCTCTACGCTACCCTTCCCAACGGGTGTTGCTCGGTCCCGGACCGAGCGATGTTCCCGCCCGTATTCTTTCCGCCCTGGCCATGCCCACCCTGGGTCACCTCGACCCGGAGTATCTGCAGATGATGGATGAACTTCGCGGATTCCTGCAGCAGATTTTCAAGACCAAGAATGAAATGACCCTGGCCATTTCAGGCACGGGCAGCGCGGGCATGGAGGCCACGGTGGTGAATCTGGTGGAACCGGGGGATGAGGTGATCGTCTGTGTGAATGGCGTGTTTGGCGGGCGGATGAAAGATGTCATGGAACGTGCCGGAGCCAGAGTGCATGCGATCGAAGCCCCGTGGGGGGAAACGATTTCTGCGGAGCAGGTCACCGCCGCCTTCAAGGCCCAGCCGGGCACGAAAGTCTTTGGCATCGTGCATGCCGAAACTTCCACGGGCGCCCACCAGTCGTTGGAGGAAATTTCCAAAATCGTGCATTCCGCCGGGGCCTTGTTCCTGGTGGACGCGGTGACATCGCTCGGCGGATTGCCACTGGAGGTGGACGCCTGGGGCATTGATGCCTGTTACAGTGGAACGCAGAAATGTTTGAGCTGTCCGCCGGGATTGTCGCCGGTGACGTTTTCCTCCCGCGCGCTTGCCCGGATGGATGCGCGCACCACCAAGGTGCAGAGTTGGTATCTGGACCTGAGCATGATTCGCAACTATTGGGGACAGGATCGCGTCTACCATCACACGGCCCCCATCAACATGACGTATGCCCTGCGCGAAGCGTGCATGATGGTGCTGGAGGAGGGGCTCGATAACCGCATTGCCCGGCACCGCTGCAACCATCTGGCCCTGCGTGCTGGTCTGGAGGCCATAGGCTTGAAATTCATTCCCAAACATTCCCTGACGACGCTCAATGCCATCCATGCCCCCGAGGGTGTGGACGAAGCCATGGTGAGACGGCGTTTGCTGAATGAATTCGGAATTGAAATCGGCGCTGGTCTGGGGCCTTTCAAAGGCAAGGCAATCCGGATCGGCCTCATGGGATCCAGCAGTTCCCAGCGGAATGTCACGCTCGTGCTCGCGGCCCTGGAGTCGATTTTACAGCGCTCCGGAGCGGTCGCGGCGGCCACGCAGGTTTACGCGGGGTCGGCGGCATGACGCCGGAAATTCTGCATCAGGGAAAATTTCTCCGGCTCTGCAAGCGCGGCAGGTGGGAGTTTGCCGAATCGTGCGTGGCGCACGGCGTGGTGGGGATTCTGGCGGAAACCACTGCCGGGGAGTATATCCTGATTGAACAGGTCCGTCCGCCCGTGGACGGTCCCGTGATCGAACTTCCCGGCGGATTGGTGGGGGATGATGGCGCGCTTGAACCGTCCTTGGAGGCCGCCCAGCGTGAGTTGCTGGAAGAAACGGGATGGGGCGGGGGGCAGTGGAGATCGATGGGGATCGGTGCAACCTCTCCCGGACTAACGTCGGAGAAGGTGGAGCTTTTTCATGCGAGAGGGGTCGAAAAACTGGCCGTGGGAGGTGGCGTGCATGGCGAGGAAATCAGGACGCATCTCATTGCGATTTCTGAAATGCGGGCCTGGCTGCGGGCGCGCCGCGCGGAGGGCGCAACGGTGGACTTCCGGGTGCTGTCGGCGTTGTGGCTGGCGGAGAGCCTAGTTTAACGCAATTCCCAGTCCTTCAAAACTGTCACGCAGGATGGCCTCCACATCGCTCGTAGTGACCGGGGCGGCGTTGTTGTCGGCCCGACCGGGTGTCAGCATTTCATGGCAGAACTTGAGGGCCTCGGCAGGATTGGGAAGATGGGATCGCAGCATTTCAGCCACGGAAAGGCTCCCCATGAGCTGCGAGAGCGCGGAGGGAAGATCGTCGATGCCACACTCACCGGTAAAAGCGGCGAGAGAACCATCAGGATCATGTGCCAGGTTGAAACGCAGGAGGGAAGGCAGGGTAAATCCACAGGCGAGGCCATGGGGAATTCCGAAGCGCGCCGTGAGCGGATAGGACATCGAATGCGCCAGGGCGGTGCGCGTCTGGCTGATGCAGAAACCGGCCAGCAGGCTGGCTTCCGAGATTTGTGCCAGAGCTCCTGGCGAGGGAATCGTATGCATCAGGCCGGGCAGTGCCTGGATGGCCATGGGCACGGCGCGGGCGGCCATGAGGCGGGTGACCGGTTGGGAGTTTTTGTTCCAGACCGATTCCAGAGCCTGGCTCAGCGCATCCAGGCCGCAGGAGATCAGCGTATTTATGGGCGTGCCCGCGAGCAAATGCCAGTCGATGATGGCCGAGCGAGGAAAGACGCTGGGTGAAGCGAGGCTGAGTTTCTTCTTCCGGGCATGGTCCCAGAGGGTTGCAAACGGAGTGACTTCCGATCCGGTGCCGGCCGTCGTGGGAATGGCGACGATGGGAATGGCGGTGGTGGGGGCCGGGGCGGTTTGATCAATAATATAAGACTGCAGCGTCCATCCGGCGGGGGCTGCCAGGCAGACGCTCAGGGCCTTTGCCGTATCCAGGGAGCTGCCTCCGCCCAGGGCGATGATTTCGTCGGGCGCAAATTTTCTCAAAGCATCCGCGATCGATTGCGTCGCAAACAAATCCGGATTGGTCTCGACGGCATCCATCACTTCGATGATCCGATCCGCCAGCATCGCACAGACCCGTGGGCCCAGTCCCCGTTGCATGGTGCCTCTCGTGGTCACGAGCAGCACGCGCTTGCCGGTGCAGAGGCGCGGGAGTTCGGCGAGGGTGTCCTGTCCGAAGGTGATCGCGACCGGATTGTGAAAATTCCAGGGTTTCATGGATGCGATCCGATGCGCTGCATCAGGGCCTGCTTGTTTTCCCGAGGAGTGCTCTTCGGGCGTCCCAGGTCAGGGCGTGATCCGCGCGCCACCCGGACTTCGAGCAGGCAGGGCCCCCGGGTCTGCATGAGTTCGGCGAGGCGTTTTTCCAAATCATCCGCATCCGCAGCCGTTGCGGCTGATTTGTAACCGCAGGCCAGTGCGATGGCGGGCAGGTCCACTTTAAATCCGACGGTCGGCTGGCCACCCACGGAATCGTGCGCCCCGTTGTTTAAAATGACGTGGCGAAGGTTGGGCGGACAATGCTGACCGTTGATGGCCAGAGATCCCAGGTGCATGAGGGCCGCCCCATCGCCATCCAGGGCCAGGATGGTGCGGTTCGGCTGGGCCTTGGCCAGTCCCAGGGCAATCTGGGAACTGTGGCCCATGCTGCCAACCGTCAGGAAATCCCGGTCATGCCCCTGCTGATGATGTTTGCGGTGTTCATACACCTCGCGGGAAATCATCCCGGTGGTGGAAACAATCACGGCGTCGCTGGGCAGGCTTTCCAGAATGGTGGAAATGGCACCTTCCCGGGTCAGCGGGAAATCATTGGTCTCCTTGGTTTGCAATTTATAGGGTGCGAACGTGCCCTTGCTAATGAGGAGTGCGACCGGGGCACTGCCGGAGCGAAGTTTCCGCAGGCAATCCGCCAGAACCAGGGACGCGGCGGGCCAGTCCATGGGCAGAGTGGCGTGGGCGATGCCCAAGCAGTCCAGCAAGGCGGGCGTGATGCGTCCCTGTTTGATGTGCTGGGGTTCATCCGGCACATCCGGTTCACCGCGCCAGCCAATGATCAGAAGGGCTGGGATGGAATAGACTTCAGGATCGGTGAGCGAGGTGAGTGGGTTTACGAGATTGCCCAGTCCCGAGTTTTGGAGATATACGACGCCGGGCTGGCCGGTGCCCAGATACCATCCGGCGGCCAGCCCCAGGGCTGCGCCTTCGTTGGCGGCGATGAGGTGCTGCGAAGCGGGCACGTGGTCGGTGAAATAGGCACAGAGGTCCTTGAGCAGCGAGTCAGGAACGCCCGAATAAAATTGCACACCCGCCTGCTGTAGTGCCTCGTAAAATTCCCTGGGATCAATCATGAGTCGTTGCCGGGGATGAGTGCCAGAACTTCCTTGATGCTCAGGCAGTCGGGTTCGGCCTCCAGCGCCCTGCGGTGGCGGAGGATGGTTTCGGCGGTTCGTTTCATCGCGGGATAGGCCGTGCGCAACAGGTGGTTGGCGTAGATGACAATGTTGATGCCCATGGAGGCGAGTTCGTCCTCCGTCATGTGCGAGTAGGAGGTGGGCACTGCGACCAGTGGGACATGGGGATGCTTCGCGCGGAACGCGGTGCAGAATTCCGCCACATCCCACCCGTCGGAACCCCGGCTGTGAATCATGACGCCGTCGGCGCCTGCCTCCACGAAAGCGTCCGCCCGTTCCATCGCATGGTCCACAGAGTGTCCCAGAATGAGGCTCTCAATGCGGGCGATAATCATGAAGTCCGGGGTCACGCACGCGAGTTTGCCCTGGCGGATTTTCTCGGCGAAAATGGGGATGGGTTCCTGATGTTGCGCGACGTCGGTGCCAAAGAGCGAGTTGCGTTTCATCCCTGTCTTGTCCTCAATGATCACGGCGGAGATGCCGAGGCGTTCGAGGGTGCGCACGAGGTAGCGGAAATGCTCGACGGGTCCGCCGGTGTCCCCATCGTAAATGATGGGCTTGGTCGTGACCTCGAGAATGTCATTCATGGTATGGGCGCGCGAGGTGCGGTCGACGAATTCGATGTCCGGTCGGCCCTTGGCGGTGGAATCCGTGAGACTGCTGAGCCAGAGGGCATCGAATTCCTCCGGGCCCTTGTCCGTATCGACGCGGGTGTGTTCGACGAGGAGCGCCGAGATGCCGTTGTGAGCCTCCATGGCGCGGACGATTTTTTTTGCGCCAAGCAACCGCCGCAGTTTGCGCATGCGAATATCCGGCGTCGTGCCCACGCTGCGCAGGGCGGCGTTGAGACGCGTGGAGGAAATGTTGGCGGTATATTCCGGTTCCACCAACTGGCCGCCCCACGCGGAGATCGTCTGGATGACCTTGGCGCGCGTGGCCTGCTGGGGGCCATGTTTCCAATCCGATCCGTGCACCACGAAATCGGGCCGGAGGCGTTCCAGATTGGGGGCGTAGTCCAGTGTCGTTTGCTCGACCACCCTGGTCACCCCCTTGATGCTTTCGACGATGGCCCGACGCTCATCGAAAGTCAGGTAGGGCAGCCGTTTGTAGCAGGCAATAGCCTGGTCCGTGAGCAGACCCACCGTTACTTCCCCCAGTTCGGCGGCGACTTTGAGGATATTCAAATGGCCGTGGTGCAAAAGGTCGGCACTCATTCCGACGTAGACGGTTTTTTGGGGCATGTGGGTGGTTGATTGGGGAATTCGAGGAGGAGGGGGACCTTAGAAAAAAGGCGGATCAACGCCAGAACATTCTCATCGAGTTGGCAGGGCGGGCTTGGACAGGCAGCCAGGGGCTCGGAGGG